>JANNCK010000177.1:0-15109 GCA_031386545.1 Sphingomonadales bacterium | reverse complement strand
GTGCGTGGCTGCCTGTTCGTGACGGACGAGGATGTGCTTGATCCGCTTTTGTTTGAACAGCGCATCATAAATCGGGAGCACCGCACCGCCGGGATAGCCGAAGATGATTTCGACGCCGAGATCGACAAGCGCCTCGACGAGGATTTCGGCTCCGGGCAGTTCGGCAGGCATTTGGCATTCCTTTGTAGCAGACGTCTTATGTTGCAGTGCGGGGCGGTTACGGATATGAAACTATGCTGTCAACGCCTTATCGCGTAATATAATTGCTAAATTATCGATATATTCAGAATCTAACTGCGTGACGAGGCGCTCCCAATGCTTCGGCGCTTGATTGGCGAACCATGTGAACTGCCTTTTGGCATATTGGCGGGTGGCCAATTGGCCTGCCTCCAGGTCGGAAATCTCACTGACGCCGATAGCGCGCATCACCGGCAGCGCGGGGTCGAGATCACGTGCGATCAGCGCCGCTACCTCGTCCTGCCCAGCACCTATTATCGCCTCAAACCGCGCATCGCAGCGTGTGAACAGCCAGTCGCG
The DNA here is from genome assembly GCA_031386545.1 of Sphingomonadales bacterium. GTDB lineage: Bacteria > Pseudomonadota > Alphaproteobacteria > Sphingomonadales > Sphingomonadaceae > Sphingomonas_O. The sequence goes on along the minus strand of JANNCK010000177.1, from coordinate 14,572 downwards.
CGGGGGCAATAGCACCATCGGCACCAGCCTAACCGCGTCGCCAATCCCGCCAACGCGGTGTGCCTGCCAGTCCTTCAGCGTCCGCCCCGTCGCGCGCACGACTTCAAGCGCCCGCGCTACCCGCGTGCTGTCTGCGGGGGCAAGCCGCTGCGCCGCCTCCGGGTCTTCATGCGTCAGAGCATTGAACGCCTCGGCCACCGGCATTGTACGCACGGCGGCCCTGATCACCGGGTCAATATCTGGCACTGGCGCAATGCCGTCGAGCAGCGTCCTGATATAGAGCCCGGTTCCGCCGACAAGGATGGGCAAACGACCCGCATCATGTGCCTCAGCAATTGCCTGCCGCGCATCCACCGCCCACCGCGCCGCCGAGCACGCCACTGCCCCGTCGATATACCCGAACAACCGGTGCGGATGTTGCGCCTCGTCCGCCGCGCTCGGCCGCGCTGTTACCACGCGCAGGTCGCGATAGACCTGCATCGAATCCGCGTTGATAATCACCGAGAGCGTTAAATCGGCCAGCGCCATTGCCAGCGCGGACTTGCCGCTCGCGGTTGGCCCTGCAATGAGCGCTAGCACTGGGAGATCCGAAGTGTTCATCGCGACCCTCGTAGCAAAAGAAAGCCTGAGCGCGGGCGATATTTCGACGGCTTGCGATGTCGTATGGGGCAGCGCGGGTTCTGTCGTTTGCGGCGTGGCGTGCGACATCCACTTCGACAGCGATGCTGGCTTGGCGCGGATTGGTCTCGAAACCGAACTTCCCCACCTCGACGTTATCGTCCAGCACGAAGCTGATCGTGGCCGCAAACTCCTGATCGCCGACATGGATTCGACGATGATCACTGTCGAATGCATTGATGAACTCGCCGATTATGTCGGGTTGAAAGCCGAAGTCTCCGCCGTCACCGAACGCGCGATGCGCGGCGAGATCGACTTTGCCGGAGCGCTCCGCGACCGTGTGGCGCTGCTCGCGGGTCTCTCCGAAGCGACCGTTGCCGAATGCCTGCGCGAGCGGGTGAAGCTGATGGGCGGCGCGGTCGACCTCATCGCGGCGTTTCGTGCAGCGGGGGGCAGGGCGGTCCTCGTCTCGGGCGGCTTCACCCACTTCACCGACAGCGTGGCTACACAAATCGGCTTCGACTGCGCCGTCGCCAACCGGCTGGTCGTCAAGGATGGCGTGCTGACGGGCACCGTCGAATGGCCCATTGTCGATGCCCAGACCAAGCACGAAACCCTGGTCGCCGAGGCTGCGGCGCTGGGCATCCCGCTCAGCGCCACGATTGCAATCGGCGACGGCGCCAACGACATTCCGATGATCGAAGGGGCAGGCCTTGGCATCGCTTATCACGCCAAGCCGAAAACCGAAGCTGCGGCGGATGCCAGCGTGCGGTTCGGCGACCTCAACGTCGTGCGCTACGCACTGGGACATTAAAGTGTCCGTCATTGAGAGGGCAGCGGAGTAATTCATTTTGCCGCGCGCGAGAATGAATTGCTTCGCGCACTCGTTTGGCGGGTGATTAGGCGGTTGCGATCACCTCGATAGCGTCCTCCTGTCCTCCGAAGTCGACAAAATCTCCGACACCCGCCCCGATCATCGCCTTCGCTAGCGGCGCGCTGAACGCAATTCGCCCATCGGCTGGCTGTGCTTCGTCATGCCCGACAATATGAATAGTCCGCTCCGCCCCGTTCAGCCGGAATGTCACCCGCGCCCCGATACCGGCCACACCCTCTACTGGCGGCTCTGCCACGCGCGCGGTCGATAACCGCGTGTTCCAATAGGCGAGGTCACGCTTGGCTTTCTTGCGCGCGTCGTCATTCATCGCCGCCGCAACGACCGTGTTCCACTCTGCAACCTTGGTCTCGATCATCGCCAGCCCGTTCCGGGTGACGATGTTCGGACCCTTTGGCAGCGGGATTTCAAACTTGGGTTCGAGGTGTTCCTCGTCACTCTCGCGGCGAAAGGCGACGCTCATATCATTAGGGCGCGACGGCGATACAGCTCGTGCCCGACGCAGCGCAGGCGCGCTGGGCGGCGGCGCGGTCACGCAACGGCCCGGCCTGCAGGCGGATAATGGTGCCCGCGCGGATATAGTTCGGGCTCAGCCCGCCGAGCCGCCTGGCAATGCTGCTCCACGCCCGGCGCGCATTGGCCTCGTTGCTGAACGCGCCGAGCTGGACGCGCCATCCTCCTGCCGAGGCAACCGGCTGCGGTGCAGCAGGCGCAACGGCAACTTTCACAGGCGGAGTCTTCACAACCGGGGGCTTCGGTGTCTTGACCGGTTTGATCGCTGGCATCGGCGGTGCACTGACATCCGACGGTGGTAAATCTTCGGACATTACAGCGGGGCGTGGCGGTGGCCCATCGCCGACCATACCAGCCGCAATCTGTGGGTTCGATTCCGACGTCTCGTAGGAACGCGCCAATGTCAGCCCGCGCTGGCGCTGGTCGAGCGGGATATATTTGTCCATCTGGGCAAGACTGCTCGACGCCGCCGAAATCCCCGCTGCCGACGCACGGGTCATCAGCGCATAGGCACGGACCCAGTCCTTCTTCATCGTGTCGCCGTTGAACAGCGCAGTGCCGAGCACATATTGCGCGCGCGGTTCGCCGCGTCCTGCCGATTCCTCGATATAGGGCATCGCCGAGGTGCGATCGCCGTTCTGGAACAACAACAGCCCGAAATTGTCGCGGCTGGGCGTATGCCCCTGTTGCGCGGCTTTACCGTACCAACTTTCGGCCATCTTTAGATCGGTCGGGAGGCCGCGCCCCAGCTGATATGCCTTGGCGAGGTTATATTGAGCAATCGCGTCGCCAGCGATGGCCAGCGGCCGCCATTCCTTGACCGCGCCATAGAAATCGCCACGGTTCCACATGTCGAAACCCGCTTTGGTATCGGCAAGCGCGGGTACCGCTACCGCTACCAGCAGCGCAGCACCGACCGCTGCAAAACCATGACGCAACATTCTATTCCCCTCGTCCGATCCGGCCAGCTGCACCTACCGCAGTGAATATGAACGGCGGTTTAGCACGAAGCGCAACTGGAATGCGACTGTTGCAAGCGTTTCACATTCTGTCGGCGTGTTAACCCTATCTTAGCGACGCGCGTGACATTCCACTTGTTGAAACCGGACAACATCCAAGGACTGTCGATGCGCGTACTGGCCATGGCCTCACAAAAAGGCGGATCTGGGAAAACCACCCTGTCCGGGCATCTTGCCGTTCAGGCCCAGCGCGCAGGCGCCGGGCCGGTCGTCCTGATCGATATCGATCCGCAGGGATCACTCGCTGATTGGTGGAACGAGCGCGAGGCGGAATATCCCTCCTTTGCCCAGACAACCGTCGCCCGATTGCAAGCGGATCTCGAAATGCTTCGCCAGCAGGGCTTCCGTCTAGCGGTCATCGATACACCGCCTGCGATCACCATGGCGATCCAGAGCGTCATTGCGGTCGCTGAACTCATCGTCATTCCGACTCGCCCGTCACCGCATGACCTTCGCGCGGTTGGTGCCACTGTCGATCTGTGCGACCGCGCAGGCAAACCGTTGCTGTTTGTCGTCAACGGCGCAACGCCCAAGGCCAAGATTACCTATGAAGCCGCTGTTGCCCTGTCGCAGCACGGCACGGTCGCCCCGGTTACGCTCCATCATCGCACCGATTTCGCGGCGTCGATGATCGACGGGCGTACCGTGATGGAATGTGATCCGAAAAGCCGCTCGGCTGCCGAAGTGACCGAGCTATGGGAATATATCTCCGACCGGCTCGAAAAGAATTTCCGCCGCACCGTGTTCTCGGCTCCCGGCGTCGCCGCTGCGGCCCCCGCGATGCATCGTCCCGCCGGCGGAGGTTTCGGCCGCCGCGTGGTCGGTCAGTGAGGGAGGCTGTCATGGGTGAACCCAAACCTCTCGCTTCGCTGTCGTCCTCGCTCCTCGCGCGCAAGGGACAGGCCAAGCCTGCCATGCGGCCACAGGGCTTTGCCAATTTTGGCTTCGGTGGCACCGCGCCACATGACGATCTCGGCTGGAACGACATGGGGCATGATCCCGCGCCGCAGCTGGTGAGCGCCGATGTCGTGTCTTTGGTTCCAGCTGCCCCTGTCGAAGCTCTTGCCGAAACGCATGTCGAACCGCCGGTTGTCGTACGCCAGCAGGAAGAGTTGCAACGCGAATGGGCACCGCTGCCTCCTGAATTCGCCGAACGCGCCATCCGTGCAGCGCCGGGTTCAAAGGGCAAGGCGGCATTCACATTGCGACTCGATTCCGAACGCCATTTGCGGCTGCGCCTCGCGTGTGCCGTTGCTCATAAATCGGCGCAGGCACTCGTTGTCGCTGCCCTCGACGCATTTCTCGAAACCCAACCCGCTGTTTCCGAGCTCGCCCGTGCGGCCGGTTCAGGCGGCGCGAACAACAATTGAATTTGAGGGGAAAGACCATGAACAGCAAGTCGATGCTCCGGCTCACTGCCTCTGCTCTGATGTTCGGGACCGCAATGGTCCTCGGCAGCGTCAGCGGTCAGGCACAAGGTCCTGCTGCCGTTTCGGAAGTGCAGGCCGCCAAGCAGGCTGTCGGCTTCGCCAAACGTGCGAGCAAGGCGCTGGTCAAGAAAAATACCGCCAAGGCCGTTCTCTTTGCAGAGAACGCCGTTGCGCTACAGGCGCGCAATGCCGATTATCGGATGTTATTGGGACAGGCTTACCTCGCCGCGGGACGCTTCCAGTCCGCCGAACAAACATTCTCCGACACGCTCACGCTTGATCCCGAGCGCGAGCGCGCGGCGCTCAACCTCGCGCTCGCGCAGATTGCGCTGGGCAAGAGCGATGCGGCGCGTTCGACCTTGGCCGATTACCGTGACAAGCTGCCCGCTGCCGACTTCGGTCTGGCGCTCGCGCTGGCCGGTGAACCTGCCGAAGCGGTTCGTGTGCTTGAATTCGCGACCCGCGCACCCGACGCCGACGCAAAGACGCGGCAAAACCTCGCTCTCGCCTACGCGCTCGCCGGAAAATGGACGAACGCAAAGGTTATGGCCGTTCAGGATCTGACCCCGGATGAGGCCGATACCCGTCTCGCGACTTGGGCAGCTTTCGCCCGACCTGGCGGTGGATCGTCGCAAGTTGCGTCGCTGCTCGGTGTGAAGCCGGTTGTCGATGGCGGTCAACCGACGCGCCTCGCCTTGGCAGCGCCGAGCGCTCCGGTCGCAGTCGCCGAGAACACGGCACCTGCACCCTTCGTTGCGGAGCCTGTCGCTCCGGCACCCGTCGATGTCGCCGTTGCGGACACGGCCCCTGCTTTTGAAACACCCGCTGCGTCGGTCGTTACGCCAGTTGCTGTGGTACAGCCCGTGAGGGTTGCGCCCGCGCCGCTTCCGGTTCTGATCCGTGCCGAACCGCGTCCTGTCCGTCAGGCGGTTGTGCAGCCGTCACGCCCAGCAGCGGCGACGCGGCCCGCGAATGTGGTTCGCCCTGCCGTTGCCATGAAAGCCGCTGCATTCCGGCCAATGGCGAACGGCAAGTTCGTCGTGCAGATCGGTGCATTCCAAAACACCTCGGCGGCGGAACGCGCCTGGACCCGTCTGTCGGGACGCGTTGATCTTGCAAGTTATAATGCCGTCAACGGGGCGGCAAAGTACAAGAGCGCCAGCCTTGTCCGTGTGGCAGTCGGTAACTTCGCAACCCGCAACGATGCTGACAAAATGTGTGCACGGATCAAGCAAACCGGCAATGTCTGCTTTGTTCGCGTTCAGGCAGGCGATGCGCCTGCACGCTGGGTTCAGAAGCACACCTACAAAGTTGCTTCGCGCTAAAACCTTTTAGAGTTCGAAGATCGTCCGTCCGCCCTTAAGCGTGCGGACGACTTTGCCTTGAACGGGTAGACCGTCGAACGGGGTATTCCCCGCCGATGAGGCAAATTGGGTGCCATCGATCCGCCACGGACGGTCCACATCGACAATCGCGATGTCGGCTGGCGCGCCGGTGCTGAGGCGTCCGCAATCGACACCCAATATCTTGGCCGGGTTTGCGCTGGTCAGTACCGCAAGGCGGGGGAGGTCGATCACGCCGTCGCGCACCAACCCCAGCGCCAGCGTCAGCAGCGTCTCCGCGCCGGAAGCGCCTGGCTCGGCATCGGCAAACGGCAGGCGCTTTGCCTCCGGCCCGCGCGGATCGTGCGCCGAACACAGCACATCGATCGTGCCGTCACGCAAGGCCTCGATACATGCTCGCCGGTCATTGTCGGCGCGCAGCGGCGGCGAAAGCCGGGCAAAGGTTCGATAGTCGCCGACCGCAATGTCATTCAGCAACAGATGCGTCGGCGCAATGCCGCAGGTGACGGGCAGGCCGCGTTGCTTGGCTTCACGGATCAGTGTGAACGCCGCCGCCGTCGTGATCTGGCGGAAATGCAGCCGCGCACCGGTTGCTTCAACCAGCATCAAGTCGCGGGCAACCGCCATCGCTTCGCCAGCGGCAGGCGCGGCTGGCAGGCCGTAAAGCGTCGCGGTCTCGCCCTCGGTTGCGACGCTGCCACCAACAAGCCCGCCATCTTCGGCATGGGTAATAACGATCAGCCCTAGCGATGCAGCATAGGCAAGGACGCGGCGCATCACGCCCGAATCGCTGATCCAGCGCCGCCCGGTCGCAACCGCTTTCGCACCCGCCCGCGCCATCAGCGCATATTCGGCGAGTTCTTGGCCCTGCAATCCTTTGGTCGCCGCCGCCAGCGGGTGGACCCATAGCGCAGGCTTGGCTGCCAACGCGGCACGCTGGACGAGGCCGGGATCATCAAGTGGCGGTGATTGGTCGGGCATCAACGCCACACGGGTTATGCCACCCGCTGCTGACGCGCCGCGCTCCACCGCGAAAACACCAAGATCGACAATGCCGGGCAGGATGATTTTTCCGCTCGCGTCGATGATTTCTGTGTCGCCTGTCGCCACCGCAATCTTGTCGCCGTCAATGACAAGGTCGCCAGCGCGGTCGCCCGCTGCGTCGATCAACCTGCCGCCCCGGACGATCATCGCCGACCCCTTGTCAGGACATCGAGGCACGCCATCCGCACCGCGACACCCATTTCGACCTGCTCGGCAATTGTCGAGCGAACCGGGTCATCGGCAACGCTTGACGCAATTTCGACGCCGCGGTTCATTGGTCCCGGGTGCATGACAATGGCATCGGGTGCCCGTTCCAGTCGCTCGGGGGTTAGTCCGTAGAGCAAGTGATATTCGCGGAGACTGGGCACGAAGCCGCCGGACATCCGTTCGGTCTGGAGGCGCAGCATCATCACGACATCGGCACCCTCGATCCCGGCATCCATGTCGGTAAACGGCGTGACTCCGAAGCGTTCAATCCCCGCAGGGATCAGCGTTGCGGGGGCAACGATACGAACTTCGGCCATCAACGCGGTCAGCAGCAAAATGTTCGACCGCGCGACTCGGCTGTGCAGCACATCCCCGCAAATCGCGATGCGCTTGCCCGATATGCTGCCCAGCCGCCGCCGGATCGTCAGCGCATCGAGCAACGCCTGCGTCGGGTGTTCATGCGTCCCGTCGCCCGCGTTCAACACCGGACAATCGACCTTGTCCGCGATCAGCGCGACGGCACCCGAACTGCCGTGGCGGATCACGATCACATCGGCGCGCATCGCGTTCAGCGTGATCGCTGTATCGATCAGCGTTTCACCCTTTTTCACGCTCGACTGGGCGGCGTGCATATTGACCACGTCCGCGCCCAGTCGCTTGCCAGCAATCTCGAAACTCAGCAGCGTCCGTGTGGAGTTCTCAAAGAAGGCATTGATCTGCGTCAGGCCGTCGAGCCGGTGATCGGACGCGGCATGGCTGCGGTTATGATCGACCCACTGGTCGGCCTCGTCGAGGAGGAAAACAATCTCGTGCGGCTGTAAACCCGCGATCCCGGTCAGGTGCCGGTGGGGGAAGGAAGGCGGCGATGTCACTAAGGGAATGGCGATAGCTATGCTTCGCGGTACTGGCAAGGCGGCGCAGCAGACGGCTATACTTCGCGCAATCTTGGCATCAGTTCGACGAAATTACAGGGCCTGTGCCGCGAATCGAGCTGCGTGCTCAAAATCCTGGTCCACCCGTCGGTTACGGCACCCGTCGAACCGGGCAGGGCAAAGATATACGTCCCCCGCACCACCGCCGCACATGCGCGCGACTGGATCGTCGAGGTGCCAATATCGGCGTAGCTCAACCAGCGGAACAGTTCACCGAAGCCCGGAATGGATTTCCCTCCAAGCTGGTCAATCGCCTCGGGCGTGACGTCGCGTCCAGTCACCCCGGTTCCGCCCGTCGAGATAACGCAATCGACCTCGGGATCATCGATCCACGCATGGAATTGACCAAGCAATGCGCCAACATCGTCACGAATAATCGCGCGGCGAACAAGGTCGTGCCCTGCACCAGCGATCAAACACGCGAGCTTGTCGCCCGATTTATCGTTGGACGCATTTCGCGAGTCGGAAACAGTGAGAAGCGCAATACTGACCGGAATGAAGGGGAGAGACTCGTCAATCACCGCGCAATAACACCCGCACTCGCGATGGTCGGGAATTTGGGCCAGATGCCCTGCACCAGCGCACTGCGGCTAACCGTCTGTTGCCCAGCCTGCTGCTGGTACATCCAGTAGTTCCGCAGCACGATCGTCACATAGCCGCGCGTTTCCCAATACGGGATGCTCTCGATATAGAGCAGCGGATCCTTGCCCGCCGCCGCATTGGTGTTCCAGCGGTCGAGGGGAGCCGGGCCAGCGTTATAAGCGGCAATCACCTTGGGCAGCAGCCCGCCGGTTTGCGCCATGTCGCGGAGCTGTTCGATATAGCTTTGGCCATATTCCATATTGGTCGCCGGCGACGAGAGCGAGCCGGTCACAACAACCCCCTTTTTGCGCGCGATATATTGTGCGGTTGCGGGCATGACCTGCATCAGGCCCCGCGCCCCTGCCGGACTGACGGCATTGGTGCGGAAATTCGATTCCTGAAGCGCGTGGGCGAACACCAGCGCGCGATCGACGCGCCAGCCGCCTTCCGGCGACCAGTTGCCGGGCATCGGGTAGCGGCCCTCGATGGATGTCTTTGCGCCCGCCGGACCATTATGCGCCAGCCACAGCTGGGTCGAAGGAAGGTCGAGCTTGCCCGCAACTGCGGTTAGCGTGGCGTGTTCGGCGGGCGAACCAATCCGCGCCTGCCAGCGGATCAATGCGTCGGCACGGTCGCTCTCGCCAATTTCGGCGAGGGCGAGCGCGGCACGGACATTGGGGTGGCCAACGACCTGCCGCACGGCCCCGATGCCGTCGGTATCCTTATTCGCGGCAAGGCCCATCGCACCCTGCGCGAGCATCCCGTAGAATGTTTCTTCAAGCCGTGCAGCGGCACGCAAGCGCGGCTGGATCAGGTCGGGCTGGTGACGCACCATGTCGGCACGGGCGGCCCAATAATGGCCTGCCGCAATCATTTCGGGATCATATGAGCGCCGCGCGAGTGAGGCGAAAGCGTTCGACGAAGCTGCCCAATCCTTCTGGCGCCACGCGGCCAGCCCGACCACCCAGTCGGCTTGCGCGGCCCACGGACCGGTGCCGGACTGGGCGACGGTCGCAAGGCGGCGGGCATCGGCGTCATCATCCTCGATATAATAGGACCAGGCCACGCGCTGCCGCCATTCGGTCAGGCCTTCGGATGTCAGGTTCGGTTCGTTTGAAACCAGCAGTGCTTCTGCTTCGGCAGGACTGTCGTCCTTGATGAATTGCAAGATGCGCTGGCCCATGACCGAGGCAACCGCGTCACCCTCGGTCGTCGCGGTGCGCCCACGGCGCGGCGAGGTGCCCAGCCAACCGAATGAACGCGCCTCGGGAAGTGAAGGCAATGCCTCGATCCCGCGCGCCGAAGCGAGCCGGATGAGGGCAGGGGCCTCGGGCAATTGGGGTGCCGCCGTTGCCAGTGCGGCGAGCTGTCCGCCTTCGACCTTCGGGGATCCCTTGGCGGTGTAGATCGCCGCGCGGGCGACGCTGTGCAGCGGCCCTTCCGGCATGACGTCAAGCTTTGCCGAGGCATCGGTCCAGCGGCCCGCGTCAATATCATCAAAAATGGCGCGGTATTGCGTTCGGGCGTTGGGGCCGAGTTGAACCGGAAGCGGTGCGGCCTTTGCAACGGCTGCCGTGGTATCGGCTGCGATCACGGGTGCAACAGCAAGCCCTGCCGAAAGCGCGACCCCTGCCAGCAAAACAGATACTCTCATGCCGTCATATCCCCGATCAATGTGGGCCCGATCAATCTTTGCATGTCTTCCCACACCCGCCCCTTGGATTTCGGCTCGCGAAGCAGCACGCGTGGATGAAGCGTTGCGATCGCCTCCACAATGACCCCATCATAGTTAACGATATGTAACCGTCCCGTTGCTTCGGCAACATTCATCCCGAGCACCGCACGGCTCGCCGCTTCGCCCATCAGCCACAGCTTTTTTGGTGCCGCGAGACGGATGTGGTGGACGAGCAGGGGGGCAAGTAATTCGAGCGATTTTTCGTCCATCAACGCTCCTGCTGGACGCGCCGGTGCGAGCGCCGCCAGATAAATGCCTGAGCGGTCGATCTTCCACGCGGCCAGCATTTTATCGAACAGGCCCCCCACATCGCCTGTAAGCAAATGCCCCTCGCTCGCATCGCCGCGTTCCGGAACGTCAGTGACGATCATCGGCGTGTTGGCCGGGTCACCTTCGGGCGCAAGGCGTTGGCGTATGGGATAGTCACCCAGCGTTTCGGTGTCGGTAGCAAGCCAGGCCAAAAATTCGGGCAGGGTGGCAGGGAGGGGGGCATTGCTTCGGACAGGCGGGGGCGCTGGCGCGTCCGTCGGGGACGTTACCGCAGATTTCACGACGACAGGCTTAGCTTCCGCCAGCCAGTTTCGTGGCGCTTCGTCGATCAAAACATCGACCCCGGCGTCGCGCCACCAGCCGATCAAACTCTCGGCTTCGCTCCGCAGATCATGATTTTCGCCATCGGCCATCAAAGACACGCTAAGCAATCTGTTGACGCGGGCGTCAATGATGCGGAATGCGGTTCGTGACGGAACGTGAAGGAAAGACGGCCAAGCGCCGGGGAAGTAGCACGATATGACGACACGCGAATCCATGCCGTATGATGTGGTCATTGTGGGCGGCGGCCCTGCCGGGCTCAGCGCCGCGATCCGGCTTAAACAGCTCAATGCCGATCTTGGCGTTTGCATCCTTGAAAAAGGGTCCGAAATTGGCGCGCATATTCTGTCTGGCGCGGTTGTTGATCCCAAGGCGCTGGATGAATTGCTCCCCGAATGGCGGACCTCGGGCTGTCCGATGGCCGATGTCCCCGTCACCGATAACCAGCATTGGGTGCTGACGAAAAAGGGGAAGTTTTCGATCCCGCATTTCGCTGCACCGCCGTTTTTGAACAACAAGGGCACCTATACCGGCTCGCTTGGCAATCTGTGTCGCTGGCTGGCGGAACAAGCCGAGGCGCTGGGTGTCGAAATATTCCCCGGCTTTGCCGCAGCCGAAATCCTCTACAATGACGATGGTTCGGTGAAGGGTGTTGCGACCGGTGACATGGGTGTCGCGCGCGACGGCACGCTCAAGCCCGATTATCAGCCGGGCCTTGAACTTCACGCTAAATACACCCTCTTTGCGGAGGGCGCGCGCGGACACCTGACCAAGCAACTCAAGCCGCTGTTCGACCTCGACAAAGACGCCGAGCCGCAGGTTTATGGTATCGGAATCAAAGAATTATGGGACATTCCTGCTGAACAACATGCGGTCGGTCGGGTGATCCATACGCAGGGCTGGCCGATTGCAGACGCTGACGGCTTCGGCGGCGGTTTTCTCTACCATCAGGCGGGTGGCCAGGTCTCGCTCGGTTATGTGGTGTGGCTTGGCTATTCGAATCCGTATCTGTCGCCCTTCGACGAGATGCAGCGTTGGAAGACGCATCCGGAGATTGCGGCGATATTGAACGGCGGCAAGCGCGTTTCCTATGGCGCGCGGGCGATCTGCGACGGTGGCTGGCAGTCGGTACCCAAGCTCGTTTTCCCCGGCGGCGCGTTGATCGGTTGCACGGCTGGTTTCTTGAACGTGCCGCGTATCAAGGGGAGCCACACCGCGATGAAGTCAGGCATGATGGCTGCCGAAGCCGCTGTCGCCGCCATCGCAGAGGGCCGCTCAAGCGACGAACTCGGTGCCTACACCGATGCCTACAAGAGCAGCTGGGTCGAAAAGGAATTGCGGATGGTCCGCAATTTTGAACCGATCATCTCGAAATTCGGTGGCACCCTCGGCACGATCATCGCCGGTATCGTGATGTGGATCGAATATCTTGGGCTGCGTCTGCCGTTCACGATGAAGCACCGGTCCGATGCCACAAAATTGTGGCGCAAGGACATGGTGCAACCCATCGCGTATCCCAAGCCCGATGGGGTGCTGAGCTTCGACAAACTCTCCTCGGTATTTCTGTCGAACACCAATCACGAGGAGGATCAGCCGGTCCACCTGACGCTGAAGGACGCCGACGTCCCGATCACCGTCAACTTGCCGCTCTACGACAATCCGGAGCAGCGTTATTGCCCGGCGGGCGTCTATGAAATCATCGGACGCGAAGAGAATAATCCGCGTTTGCAGATCAATGCCCAGAATTGCGTCCACTGCAAAACCTGCGACATCAAGGATCCCACCCAGAACATTAACTGGGTGGTGCCGGAGGGTGGCGGTGGGCCGAATTACCCGAACATGTAGCCCTTCCTCGTTGGTCATCGTGATTGCCGCCGCACTGGTTTCAACCGGCGCAGCGGCAAAACGGATCGAGCCAACGGCACTGGGGGCCTATGTCCGCGCTCGCGTTGCCGACAAGGCGAGCGACAGCGCGACGGCGGTGGCCAGCTATTCAGCCGCGCTTACGATGGCGTCCGACGCAACGATGGTGGCTTTCCGGGCTTACCGCGCGGGCGTCGATGGCGGCGATTATGCGCTGGCCCTGCGCGCCGCACAGGCACTCGACCGGACCGGCATCGTTCCGCCCGATGCACGGGTGTTACTCTACATCGCGGCTGTCCGTGACCGTGATTGGCGCGCGGCAACAACGCGGCTCGACCAGATTGAGGATCAGGACGGCTTCGACTTTCTCGCACCGCTGTTTCGGGGGTGGCTCGCGCTGGCGACCGGTGACAAATTGCCTGACTCCAGAACGTCGGCAACCGCCTATGTTGCCGAGAATGCGATTTTGCTGGGGATCGCGCGCGGCGACGCGACCGACAGCACGGATGCTGTAAAGGGCCTGTGGAACACCGATCTCTATCGCGCCAGCACATTGCGTTTGGCGGTGGCGGCAACGCTTGTGGCTCGCAAACAGAATCCGGCAGCGCTTGGCCTGCTGGCTGGCGATGACCCCACCGTTTCGGCCGCGCGCGATGCCGTTTTGAGGGGAAAGCGCCTGCCGGGGGTTGTCGATAGCCCTGCTCGCGGGGCTGCATTCGTACTGGCCCGGATGGCAGGCGACCTGATGAACCAGAACGCGGCGCGGTCGGCGATTACGCTCGCGCGCTTTGCCACCTTTGCCGATCCCGCCAGTCCGAATGCAAAGCTGGTCGCGGCAACAGCGCTCGGACTCGCCAAACGCCATACCGAGGCACTGGCGCTGGTCGATTTGGTTGCGGCTAACCCCGTCTATGCCGATCTGGCCCGGTCGTTAAGGGTCGATCGACTTGAAGCACTCGGTCGCGTTGACGAGGCCTATGCCGAAGCATCGAGCCGTGCGGGCCGGACAACCAATGATCTGACTCGTCTGGGCGACATCGAGGCACGGCGCGGGCGTTATGTTGAGGCAGTAGCGCATTATCGCCGCGCGGTCGATGCGTTGGGGGCGGACAAAGCAGGGCCGCAGCTATGGCTCGCGCTCGGCAACGCCCTTGATCTGGGGGGGGACTGGTCGAGCGCGCGCCCTGCATTCGAACGCGCGTTGGCACTATCGCCGGACGATCCACGCCTGCTCAACCAGCTGGGCTATGGCATGGCGTCGCGAGGTCAAGACATCGACCGCGCCTTGGTGTTGCTCAGAAAGGCCGACGCCGCCCAGCCTGAAAACGCCGCGATCACTGATTCAATCGGCTGGGCCGAGTTCAGGGGCGGGCGGATCGACCGGGCACTCGAAATCCTCGAACGCGCGCGTATCCTCGACCCCACAGAGCCCGAGATCGCCGAACACCTCGGCGATGTATATTGGGCAGCCGGTCGGCGCATCGACGCGCGCTATGCGTGGACGGCGGCCCGCGAAACAGCCTTGGGCATTAGCCGGACCCGGATTGAGGGCAAGATCGACCGGGGGCTACAGTGAGCCTGACCGAGGTGGCCTACGCCAAGATCAATCTGGCATTGCACGTCCGGCGACGGCGTGATGACGGTTATCATGAACTCGAAACGGTGTTCGCATTTTGTGAACATGGCGATGTCGTCACGGCAGTGGCGGCGGATAGGCTGTCGCTCACGATTGACGGCCCCTTTGCTGGCGGGCTGTCCGCCACGGATAATCTGATCGTCCGTGCTGCCGAAGCAATGGGCGTG
>JANNCK010000152.1:0-3033 GCA_031386545.1 Sphingomonadales bacterium | reverse complement strand
TAGACATCCACACTTGCCGTCATGCTGAACTTGTTTCAGCATCCACCCTACAGCGTTGACAGCCGCTCGGGTGGAGGGGTGGACCCTGAAACAAGTTCAGGGTGACGATGCTCAGGGGAATGACATGAACGCCAAGGATTTCACGGTAAAAGCCGCCGACGGCAAGGCGATGCCGCTGGCCGACATCGACGGACCGATTCTGGTTGTGAACGTCGCGTCGAAATGCGGACTGACCCCGCAGTACGAGGGGCTGGAGGCGTTGAACCGCGAATATGCGGGGCGCGGGCTGACCATATTGGGGTTTCCTTGCAACCAGTTCATGGGGCAGGAACCCGGCAGCGCCGACGAGATCGCCAGTTTTTGTTCGCTGACCTATGATGTGACCTTCCCGATTCTGGCCAAGGTCGAGGTCAACGGGAGCGGCGCGGACCCGCTCTACAAGCATCTGAAGAAGGAGCAGGGCGGGCTGCTCGGCTCGTCGATCAAGTGGAATTTCACCAAATTCCTGATCGACAAGGACGGCAAGGTCGTCGAGCGTTTCGCGCCGACCGATAGCCCCGCGAGCATAAAGCCGGCCATCGAAAAGCTGCTCTAGGCGCGCGCTGCTTTCATGCCGTGCCACGCATCACGCGCGGCCATAGTGGCGGTATAAGCCCAGCGCCGTCGCCGCCCGAGCGACACGCAAATATCGAGAATTTCACGCCGGTCACGCCACATCTCGTTCAGCGCACCCTGGTTGGCGTCGGCGCAACTGTCGAAGACAATCGGGACGCTGAGCACGCGCATCACTTCCTTGAGCAGCAACAGCCCCGGTGCATAAGCAGCGAAAGCCTCGTCATAACAGGCCTTGAAACCATAGGCGCGGCCATTGCGCACCAGATAGGTCGTCATCGCAATCGCACGACCGCCCACACGCAGCGCATGGGCATGGAGGCGTCCGCTGGCGAACCCTTCGTTCATCGCGGCGCGGAACATCTCGGTGGTGCGCGGGTCGCAGGCGAGCGCCGATCCGGCCGCCCCCTTCCAGCCGCCGCGTTCGAGCACAAGAAACTCGTCGGTCCATGCCGCGACATCCATTGCGGCGGTCAATGTCGCGAATGTGTGACGGTGCGCAGCATTCAGCTTTACCGCCTGACTGCGCAGCCGCGCGGTGCGTTTGGGCGACAATGGCCCGTGCGATCCATCGACGAGGTCGAGCATCGGGCGCTGTTCGTGACCGACGATGCGGAACGGACGTTTCGTCGCGGTACAATAGCGTTGCAGCGCGCCGACAACCGGGTCGTCGGCGGGTGCATTGCTGATGGTCAGCGCGATCCGACCGTCACCCGTATTGTCGAGCGTTTCGAGAAAGGCGCGCCAGGACGCCTCCTCGCTACCCGCACGGAGCAATGGCGTGCCAAGAAACTGGTTAGCATGGCTCCATCCACGCAGATGGAACATCGGGATGCGTCCCAACCACGCGGTGCGGGCGATCACCATCAGGCCGTGCCAACGCCCCTTAGCGTCCTCGGCAACCAGCAGCCGGACTTCACCGTGCGGATCGAATTGCGCGAGTGCCGTGTGGAGAAACCACGGTTCAAGGAACACATTCGACGCTTCGCCAGCTTCGACGGCAAGCTCTTGCCATGCTGCCAGCTCGGCGGTGCCGATCTCTGCAAGCGACAGGCGGCGAACTTGCCATTCATTATTCATGCGACATCGAGCCGGTCGAGTACACGCCCGGCGAACGCGCGAACGGCAGGCGATTGCGGCCATGCCGGGAGCACAGGCGCGTCATACCCAAAGCGAGCCAGCCGCGCATTCAGGCGGTGTGCGTCGCGTTGCGCGCGGGTCCAGTCGGATTGCCATGTCAGCGACAGCGACACCGAGGGTTCGTCGCCGACCCCTACCCAGTGCGGGCATTTATAGGGCACAAAGAGGACGTCCCCGGGTGTCAGGTTGAAAACCGTCGCATGGCTGGAAAGGCTCTCGTCCCAATTCAGGATGTTGTCGCCGGCGATATGCAGGGCGTGGTGCGCCGTGCCGGGCAGGCAGGGCGGAGCCGCCGGGTGAACGGCGAACTGCTTGGTTCCCGAAATCTGGAACAACAGATTATATTCGGGATCGAAGTGGTACGGCGTGATGGCGCGCGGGGCCGATACGAACGCAAACCCGCGCACCTCGTGTGTCGCCCCGGTCGTCGGACCCGTCACCGAGCACAGTTCGTCGAGGATCGAGGCAAGCAATGCGCGATACTCGGGCAACTGGTCGATGAAGCGTAGCATCGTCCAGCCAGTCGCCGCCTCGCGGCCCTGCAAACCACCAAAAGGACCACCAGCGGCTGTCGCCGCAGCCCGTGCCTCGACATGAGCACTTTCCATGCGTGAGGCCGCATCACGCAGGGCGTCCACCGACAGCAACGGATGTGCCGTCAGGGCATGGCGCACGACGACCGGCGACAGCGGATATGCCGTCGCGAGCCGGTCAAGCGCGGCGTGATCAAAGACGGCAGCAGGCGGCAGCACGCGAACTCCTGAAAACTCGCGCCTTCATAATTGGCAGGGCTTAACGTGAAGCTAAATCGTCGATTATCGACGTTTGCGAATCACGGACACGTCGCCCAAGGTGAGGCATGGCCCACGCGCAGTTCGTTCCGCTTCGTATTTTCTCCGCGTACACGATGCTCGAAGGGGCAATCGACCCCAAGGATATTGCCGCCAAGGCCCGCGATATGGGCTTTCCGGCAGCAGCGATCTGCGACCGTAACGGACTGTACGGGGTCATGCCGTTTAGCGAGGCGGCGGCGAACAAGGGCGTGCAGCCGATCATTGCAACGATGCTGTGCGTCGCGCGACCCGTTCTGCCGCTGGGGGCGCCCGCCGCCTATGACTGGCTTGCGCTCTTCGCGCAGGTCGAGGCGGGCTACCAGAATCTTTGCGCGCTCGTGTCGGCGGCGCATCTGGCGCGGCCGGTCGATGAACAGGCGCACGTCGAATTTGACCGGCTCGCGCGCCATGCCGATGGGCTGATTTGCCTGACGGCGGGCGGCGAGGG
>JANNCK010000110.1:0-5666 GCA_031386545.1 Sphingomonadales bacterium | reverse complement strand
CGCGCGATCGGGCAGCACGGGCTCGGTCTTCTTGAAGCGCTCCATGCGAAACATCCGAACCGCCCGCTAAACATCCTGACGCATTGCAATGCAGGCTGGCTCGCAACGGCGGATTTCGGGACCGCGACCGCGCCAATCTATCTCGCGCATGATGCGGGCATCCCGGTGCATGTCTGGGTCGACGAAACCCGCCCGCGCAATCAGGGCGCGTTGCTGACTGCATTCGAGCTGTCCGAACACGGCATTCCGCACACAGTTATTGCCGACAATGCGGGCGGGCATCTGATGCAGCGGGGGCAGGTCGATGCGGTCATTGTCGGCACCGACCGCGTCACCGCGAACGGCGATGTCTGCAACAAGATCGGCACTTATCTGAAGGCACTTGCCGCGCACGACAATGGCGTGCCTTTCTATGTGGCGCTGCCTTATACGACGTTCGATGCGGATACCGCGTCGGGCGATCTGATCCCGATCGAGGAACGCAGCGGCGACGAAGTGGAGTGGGTCGAGGGTGAGGGCGGGCGCATCCGCGTGACGGGTTCGCCTGCTGCCAATCCTGCGTTCGATGTGACACCTGCGCGGCTGGTGACGGGATATGTCACCGAGCGCGGCGTCCTGGACACGCTTTAGATCGCCGTTTCGGCAAGTCGCCGGGCCGACTCGGCGCGCGCTGCGAAAATCGCGGTTTCGCGCGTGTTAGCTTCCCTAACTTCACCGGGTTGAGCGTGTTTTTTCCTACCGTTCAAAGAGCGATGAGCACAGCGGCTCGGCGCGTAAGTTATCAGCGATAATCCTTGTAGGAAAGCGTTTTGTTTTCTATTTGTTCTTTATTAGTGCTGCGTTACGGATGGGCGTATGTGTTCACGAATCAAGGCCGCTGACCCAGCCGTTCCAGCGCCATGTCGAGCGTAACGTCGGTCTTGGCATGGCACAGCCTTACGACGTTGGTCACCGGATCGACTTCGTAGAACGCCGACACCGGGATGCCTGCGACACCGATATTGTCGATGGCCCAGTCGCACCACGCGACATCGTCGAGCGCAATCCCCGACGCCACCAGATCGACGGTCACGAACCATGTCGCCGGACACGGTAGCACCGCGTAACCATGGCCCGTCAGCCCGCTGACCAGCCGGTCGCGCGACCGCTGGTTCCGGCTACGCATCTCGTCGAAATAGCTGCGGTCCTTGCCCAACCCATAAGCGACCCCGGCCTGCAGGTTCGGTGGCGTCGTAAAGGTCAGGAACTGGTGCGCCTTCGCCAGCACATCGGCAATGGGCGGCGCGGCGCACATCCAGCCGACTTTCCAGCCCGTGAGCGCAAAAATCTTCCCCGCCGAACCGATCTTGATCGTGCGGTCACGCATGCCGGGTTCGGTCATCAGCGGGACATGGGTCGCGCCATCGAAAACGAGATGCTCCCAAACCTCGTCACAGATCGCGATGGCGTCATGTGCGATGCAGAACTTAGCGAGCAGTTTGCGTTCGTCCGCGCTCAGCATAGCCCCCGACGGGTTAAGCGGCGAGTTGACGATCACGGCCCGCGTCCGCGCGCTGCCCGCGGCCTCCAGCGCCTCTGCCGTAATCTTCCAGTGCGGCGGTTCCAGCCGCACCAGCCGGGGCACCCCGCCCGCACGTTCGACCAGCGGCTTGTACGCATCGTACAGCGGCTGGAACATGATCACCTCGTCGCCCGGCGAGACGACGGCCAGAATGGCAGCGGCCAGCGCTTCGGTCGCGCCTGATGTCACGATCACTTCGTCAGGCGTCAGGTCGAGTGTCTGATGTTCGGCGTAATGCGCGGCAATGGCTTCGCGCAGTTCGGGAATGCCCCACATCGGCGGATATTGGTTCGATTCATCGGTCAACGCGGCTGCTGCCGCCGCGATCACATCCTGCGGCGCCCCGTCATCGGGGAACCCCTGCCCCAGATTAATGGCGCCCGTCGCGCGCGCGCGCGCCGACATTGTCGCGAAAATGGTGGGTTTCATTACGGAATAAAGCGGGTTCATCGCCTATTCGACTATGGCGAGTGCCGCTCGGGAGCAAGCACGGCTTGCGAACATGCGCCCGCTGGGGCAACGAAATGGCAACGGGGGCGTGTAAAAGGACTGACATGACCAAGCCAACCGATGTTTCCAATGATGCTACGAGCGGTGATGACGAAAAACTTGCCGACAAGCCGAAATTGTCAAGGCACACCCGCAACACCCGTTTGGTGACGGCGGCGGCCACCGGCATCGGTTCGGCGGCGCTACTGGCAGCGCTCCTCTACGCCAATCGCAGCCGCAAACCGAAAAAGCCGGAGTCCGAATGACGCAAAAGCCCATCCGCAAAGCTGTCTTTCCCGTCGGTGGTCTCGGCACGCGCTTTTTGCCCGCAACCAAGGCGATGCCAAAGGAAATGCTGCCGGTCGTCGATAAGCCGCTGATCCAGTATGCGGTTGACGAGGCACGCGAGGCGGGCATCGAACAGATGATTTTTGTAACCGGTCGCGGCAAATCCGCAATCGAGGACCATTTTGACATCAGCTACGAACTTGAAACGACGATGTCCGAACGCGGCAAATCACTCGACGCCATCGCCTCGACGCGGTTCGCACCGGGCGAAGTCGTCTATGTCAGGCAACAGGAAGCGATTGGCCTCGGCCATGCCGTCTGGTGCGCGCGGCACATAATCGGCGACGAACCCTTTGCCATTTTTCTTCCCGACGAATTGATGGTCGGTGAACCGGGCTGCATGAAATCAATGGTCGAGGCCTATGAGCGCGTTGGCGGCAACATCGTTTGCGGTTATGAAGTGCCGGCTGACCAGACCGACAAATACGGCATCATCACACTGGGCAAAGTGGATGGACCGCTCGTCGAGGTCACGGGGCTGATCGAAAAGCCCAAGATGGGCACCGCACCGTCGAACTTGATGATCCCGGGACGTTACATTCTGCAGCCCGAAGTCATGCGGGTGCTCGAAGGACAGGCGCGGGGGGCGGGAAACGAGATCCAGCTGACCGACGCGATGGCACAGATGATCGGCACACAGCTGTTCCATGCGTATAAATTCGGCGGGCGTCGCTTCGACTGCGGCGACAAGGCGGGATACATTACTGCCAATATCGCGCTCGCGCTCGACCGCGAGGACATTGGAGCCACGGTGCGGGCATTTATTGCGGGTCTTTGAGCGGACTTCTCTCCCTGCAAGCAGCGGAGCTAGACTGCTTTAGCCGCTACGTCGGCCATTCCGACGCTTCTAAGCAATAGCGTCCCCTCAATCGCGACAAGTAAATTGGCCGCCTCGACCGCCCGCACGGCATCGCTCGGACTGTCGAGTTGCGCTTCCCCCCATGCGAGAAACCCCCGGCCCAGCTGCTCGCCAACCGAGCAGAAGACCGGATCGCCGAGCGCGGCGAGCGCGGCCATTTCAAGCCACAAGCGCATATAGGGCCAGAGCTCATCGGCGAAAACGATGCCGAGCAGTTTGGGCCGTAGAATTTCATAGGGCAGTGGTCCCGCCGCTTTTCGCGCGTCGAGCAGTGTCACCATGCGTGCGGCAACAACTGCTAGCACGGCAGCGATCACTGCGCCTTTGTCAGGGAAATAATAGAGCAGCATCCGGTCACTCGTGCCCGCCGCTTTGGCGAGCGGGCGCAGGCTGGAGGCGGATAGTCCATGCGCTAGGACATGGTCGGCGAGGCGGTCGAGCAATGCCCCACGCCGCGCTTCTGCTTTCGTCACCTCAACATTCCACGACGTTGACCGCCAGACCACCGAGTGACGTTTCCTTGTAGCGTTCGTTCATATCGAGGCCGGTCTTGCGCATCGTTTCGATGACTTGATCGAGTGACACCCGGTGGGTGCCGTCGCCCAGCATTGCGAGACGCGCCGCTTCGATCGCCTTAATGCTACCGACCGCATTGCGTTCGATGCACGGCACTTGCACCAGCCCTGCAACGGGATCGCAGGTGAGGCCGAGGTTGTGTTCCATGCCGATTTCGGCGGCGTTTTCGACCTGCATCGGGGTCGCGCCAAGGGCCGCTGCCAGCCCTGCGGCGGCCATTGAGCAGGCAACGCCGACTTCGCCCTGACAGCCGACTTCGGCACCCGAGATCGAGGCGTTTTCCTTGAAAAGGCTGCCGATGGCGGCAGCAGTAAGCAGAAAGTCCTCCGACCCGCGATTGCACGCACCTGGTGCAAAGCGTTCGTAATAACGCAGCACGGCGGGGACTATGCCTGCCGCGCCATTGGTGGGGGCAGTGACGACCTTGCCACCCGCTGCGTTTTCTTCGTTGACCGCCAGCGCCCACAGATTGACCCAGTCGATGACCGTGAGCGGGTCGGCAAGCGCGCGTTCCTGTCGGTCAACCAGTTGTTTGTAGATACCCGGCGCGCGGCGTTTGACCTCAAGACCGCCTGGTAGAATCCCGCCAATGGAAATGCCCCGGTCGATGCATGCCGACATCGCAGTGCGGATAGCGTTCAGGCGGGCGGAGAGTTCGTCGGGCGAAAGCGCCGCGAGTTCGTTTTCACGCATCAGCTCGGCAATGGATTTTCCCGAAGCCGCGGACTTGGCGAGCAGTTCATCGCCCGAACAATAGCTGTGCGGGATATCAGCCAGCCCCGCGGGTGGCGCGTTGCGGGCGATGTCGGCCTCGTACACTACGGCACCGCCGCCCACCGAATAAGCGGTGCTAGCGGCAAGCTCCGCTCCGTCAGCGTCAAACGCTGCAAAGCGCATGGCGTTGGAATGAAACGGCAGGCGCTCCTTTTGCAGGAAGCGCAGGTCGCGGCTTTCGTCGAACGCGATCCGGTGGCTGCCGCCGAGCGATAGCCAACCAGTGGTCCGGATCGCGTCAACAATATTGTCGGCACGATCAGGGCAAAGGGTGGCGGGGCGTTCGCCGGTCAAACCAAGCAGCACCGCGCGGTCGGTCGCGTGGCCCTTGCCCGTCAGCGCGAGCGAGCCGTAAAGCGCCACGTCAACCCGCGACGTGCGTGCGAGCAGCCCCCCGTCGGCCAGTCCCGCTGCGAAATCCGCGGCGGCAGACATCGGTCCCATCGTGTGCGACGACGACGGGCCGACCCCGATCTTGAACAAATCAAAAGTGCTGGCGACCATGCGCGGCTTCATGCGCGGCAAAACGGGTGGCTGGCAACACACTATCGCGACTTTGTACAAAGGAGCCGAAGGGAATTTGTTCGCCGAAAACACGAAAGGCATTGCGTCCTTCGGGAGTTCTGCATCGATTATGCCCTTTCTTTGGTGCTTTAGGTGAATCACAGCCGCTACCTTGGGCACTTGGGGTGGATTGGTGAAGTTAGTGGTGCCAAGGTTGCGCGCGTGAGTTTCGTGCCGCCCTTTGTCCTGCTCGACGATGCCCGCGCGACAGGGGCGGCGACGGCGCGGCTGTACACTGATCCAGTTGAGATCGTGACGACACGGCGACCCGAAGAAGTGCAAAAGGCTTTGGATGTGCTGCGAACGGCAACGCGGGGTGGGCTCCATGCCGCAGGTTATCTGTCATACGAGGCCGGGGCCGCGCTGGAGCCAAAACTGGCTGCCGACACCAGCGGCGATGCGCCCCTGCTGTGGTTCGGACTGTTCCGGGGGTATCGCGAAATCGCGACGACCGAAGTCTCAGCGCTGCTGCCCGATGCGGCAAGCGGGTGGCTC
>JANNCK010000096.1:0-4431 GCA_031386545.1 Sphingomonadales bacterium | reverse complement strand
GTCGCAACAATCTCGTCCCACTCGCGCTCGCGCGTCGAAATGTTGAGCATCGTATCAACGCCCGCACCCCGCGCACGTTCGAGCACAGCGGCCTGATCCTCGACTAACCCCTTGTAATTGAGGTGACAATGTGAATCGATGAACATCAGGCGGGGAGTTCGAGGCGTCGAAATGCAGGGTTTGGCGCGGTCGATTCGACAAGACGCTGATACCAAAGTGGGTCAGACAACGCGGGAAAATCGCGCTCATTTGCCGGGACACCAATCTGGTCAAGAATGGCGTCTGCGCTGGTGGGCACCACAGGTCTTATCGCTATGGCAAGATCGCGAATACAAACGACTAGTGTTACCAATACCGCCGTCATACGATTCGTATCAGTCTTGCGGAGCGCCCAAGGTGCTTGAGCGTCGACATACTGGTTGCAGGCAAACACGGCACGCATCCACGCTTCGATGCCGACCGAGAAAGACAAGTTTTCAAACGCCCGAGGAAGCTCGATACGGCAAGCAATAGCGACTGTGCCTTGCAGTTCTGCATCCACTTGCTGCTCATCGCCGGCCCATGGCAGACCCTCAGATACGTTCTTTGCAATGAAGCTCAACACGCGCTGTGCCAGATTACCGAAGCTGTTCGACAATTCCGCGTTGCACCGCGTGACGATGGCTTCCTCGCTCCAAGTCCCGTCCGAGCCGAAGCTCACTTCGCGCAACAGGAAGTAGCGCAGTGCATCCACGCCGTATCGCTCGGCCAGCGCCATCGGATCGACAACATTGCCTGCCGACTTCGACATCTTCGCCCCGTCGCGCGCGAGCAGGAAACCGTGGCCGAACACCTGTTTGGGCAGCGCAATCCCCGCCGACATCAGGAACGCGGGCCAGTAGACCGCGTGGAACCGCACAATATCCTTGCCGATCAGGTGCAAGCTGGCCGGCCAGAATTTCTCCATGTCGGGCGTCGCGTCCGGATAACCGAGCCCCGTCAGATAGTTGGTCAGCGCATCGACCCAGACGTACATGACATGGTCGGGCGACCCCGGCACCTTGACGCCCCAGTCGAAGCTGGTCCGCGACATGCTGAGGTCGCGCAGGCCGCCCTCGACAAAGCGTACCACTTCATTGCGACGGCTGTCGGGCTGAATGAAATCGGGTTGATTTGCATAGAGTTCGAGCAGGGGCTTCTCGTATTTCGAGAGCTTGAAGAACCAACTTTCCTCGACTGTCCATTCGACCGGCGTGCCCTGTGGCGACAGGCGCACGCCACCTTCACCGTCGGTCAGCTCCTTCTCTTCGTAATAGGCTTCGTCACGGACCGAATACCAACCTTCGTAACGGTCGAGATACAGGTCGCCGTTCGCTCTCATCGCTTCCCAGATCGCGACGCTGGCGCGGTGGTGCGCCGGGTCGGTCGTGCGCTGAAACTTGTCGTAGCTGATGTTGAGAGCATCGCACATCGCCTGAAACTGGTCGGACATCTCGCGCGCCAGATCGCCGACTTCGACGCCGCGGTCGCGCGCCGTCTGGACCATTTTCAGGCCATGTTCGTCGGTGCCGGTCTGAAAGCGCACTTCGCGCCCCTGCATCCGCTGAAACCGTGCAATCGCGTCTGCCGCAATCGCCTCATAGGCATGGCCGATATGCGGCCGCCCGTTGGGATAGCTGATCGCGGTGGTGATGTAGAAAGGGTCGGTGGGGGAAATGTGTTCAGACATACGGTCAGGCTTTAGCGGACACGTCCCTTGGGGCAAGCGCCGCAACACGTCCGGCAATCTCGAACACCACACTTTCGGCGGGTAGCGATTGTGGAATGGCGACATCGGCCAATTGCCGCGCCTTTTCCCACGCCTCGACCGCTGACGATAGCGCCGCCCCCGACCGGGTCCGTGCCTGCGACGCGATGAACGCCGGCGCACGGCGCAAAAATGCTTCGTAGCGCGGCAGCGCCGCCTTCAACGCCAGCTTGCCTGCCAGATCGAGCCGCAACACATTATACGGGTCGCCGGTTGCGGCAATCTCGCGCAGTGCGGCGTCAATGCCGGGCACATCAGCCTCGATCACCGACAGCGCCGCCCCCGGCGCGCCGCCCGCCACCGCAATCACCACCGCGCGGGTCATATCGTCGAGGTGCGCGGCGTGGTCGGCGAGTACCGCTGTCATGACGTCATCACTCAGGCGCGCGAACGACAGGCTGCGGCAGCGCGATCGGATCGTCGGCAACAAGCGCCCCGGAGCATGGCTGACCAGCAAGAACGTCGTGCTGGCTGGCGGCTCCTCAAGGCTCTTGAGCAGCGCATTGGCGGCGCCACGCTCCATATTGTCAATACTATCGACGACAACGACGCGCCGGTCCCCCTGCGACGGGGTGCCGTTGAACACGCCTTTCAGGGTGCGAACCTGTTCGACAGTAATATTACGCGCGAAATTGCCGGTCTTCTCGTTCTCAAGGCGCGCGAGCGTGACGAGATCGGGATGCGAACCGGCGGCAATCAACCGCGCGGTGGAATGGTGCTCGTCCAGTGCAAAACCGGTCCCGGCAGGCGGCGTCGCCGAAGCCTCGGCCAGCAGGCGCGCCGCGACGATCTGGGCAAAGCTACCCTTCCCCACACCCTTCGGCCCATGCAGTAGCCACGCATGATGCATCCGCCCGCTGTCGATGGCGGCGCGCATCGCGTCGAATTGACTGTCGTGGCCGAGGAGTTTCACAGCAGGTCAGTCAGTGTGGCCAGCAGGCGTTCGGTCACGGCATCGGCCGTCCCGTCAGCATCAATGCGGCGAAAGCGGTCGGGTTCGTCGGCGGCAAACACCTCGAACGCCGCACCGAGCTGCGCGTGATAGTCAGCGCTCTTGTCGCCGAACCGGTCGCTGTTCGCCCCGTCGCGCGCACTTGCCCGTGTGGTGGCTTCGCCCTGTGCGAGCGTCAGCAACAATGTCCGGTCGGGCAGTAATCCCGCGCTACCGAAACCGTGCAGCACCATGATCTCTTCGTCCGACAGCCCCCCCGCTCCGCCCTGATAGGCGCGCGTCGAATCGATAAAGCGGTCACACAATACCCAGTCGCCCCGTTCGAGCGCGGGCCGGATCACCCGTTCGACATGGTCGGCGCGCGCGGCGGCAAACAGCAGAGCCTCGACCCGCGCGCTCCAGCGGTCGGTGCTGCCGGTCATCAGCAAGTCGCGTATCGCCTCCGCCCCCGGCGTGCCACCCGGTTCGCGCGTCACGACCACGGTCAGCCCACGCGCCCGCAAGGCGTCCGCAAGCCGCGCGACCTGCGTCGATTTGCCGACGCCCTCGCCGCCCTCCAGCGTGATGAAACGCCCCGCCAGCGTCAGGCCCCGAAGAACGACCACAGCCCCGCCCATGCACGACGAAAGAACCCGGCCTCGCCGACGGCAGTCTCGGCGACCAGCGGCATTACCTGTGGCGGTGTCGATGGCGTTTCGACAACTAGGTCGGCAATATGCTGGCCTGCTTTGATCGGGGCTTTGATCGGGCCGTCATAAACGACCTTGACCTTCATGCCGGTCATCGCGCCTGCGGGCATTGTGACCGCCAGATTGCGCGGCGCGACAAGGCCGACCGACGACGCATCGCCCAGCTGGACCTCGGCGGTATCGACTTTCTGACCCTTCGCCAGCAACGGCTTGGTCATCCACGCCTTAAAGCCCCAGTCGATAAAGCGCACCGATTCCTCGATGCGCTGGTTGAAACTTCCCAGCCCCGCGACGACCATCACCAGCCGTCGTCCGCCCTGCTCAGCCGAACCGGTAAAGCCGTAGCCGGCCTCGTCGGTATGACCGGTCTTCAACCCGTCGGCACCGGCAACACGCCCGAGCAACGGGTCACGGTTCGCTTGAGTAATGGCGGCCCCTGCCCCCATTGTCTTGCCCCAGGTAAACGACGGCAGCGAGTAATACGCCTTGTAGAGCTTGGGATGATCCTGAATCGTCGCCGCTGCCAGTTTGGCCAGATCACGCGCCGTCACATAGGTGCGCCCCGCGTCGGGCCAGCCATTCGAATTGCCGAAATTGCTCCCGCTCAGACCCAATCGTTTCGCCGCCTCGTTCATCCGCGCGGCAAACGCTTCCTCGGTTCCCGAAATTCCCTCGGCCAGCACGATGCAGGCATCATTGCCCGACAGCGTGACGATGCCTTTCAGCAGATTATCGACGCTCACTTGCTCGCCCGCCGACAGAAACATCGTGGAGCCAGCAGCGGGGCCATGCCATTTCGCCCAAGTCTCGGGCCGCACCGTCATCATCTTGTCGAGCTTGAGCTCGCCCTTCGCGATCATGTCGAACGCGACATAGACCGTCATCATCTTGGCCATCGACGCCGGTGGCATCCGGCGGTCGGCGTCCTTGGCATAGAGCGTTGCGCCCGATGACAAGTCGATCAGATAGGCGACCGGCGCGGCGGTCTCAAACGGAGGAGCCGC
>JANNCK010000046.1:0-3331 GCA_031386545.1 Sphingomonadales bacterium | reverse complement strand
GTGCCCGATTTCGAGGATGATGCGCCGCTGAGCGCGAACCCGGCCTATGCCGCCAAGCTGCGCGGCTGGGCGGATGCGGGGGTGGAGATGTTCCTCCACGGCTGGTGCCACCGCGACGACGCGAAAGTGCGCGGCTTTATGCAGAAGCATATGACCGCAGGCGCGGGCGAATTCGCGCAGCTGACCCGCGAGGAGGCCAACCGCCGCCTGACCGAAGGGCGCAAGGTCGTCGAGGATGCCATCGGGCGACCGGTTGCGGGGTTTATCGCCCCTGCCTGGCTGTATTCGGATGCCGCCAAGCAAGCACTGGCGGACCAGCAGTTCGCGCTCGCTGAGGACCATTTGCGGGTGTGGTCGCCGGTCACGGGCAAGGTCGTTGCGAAAAGCCCGGTCATCACCTGGGCCAGCCGCAGCACACCCCGCGTGCTGTCGTCGCTGTTCGTCGCCGCTGCGGCGCGTGCCGCGCCGTGGCTACTGAGAGACGCGCGCATCGCCGTGCATCCGGGTGACATGACCGTACCTGCGCTGCTCGATAGTATCGATGCGACCTATGCAAAGTTCGTGCGGACGCATACGCCGTCGCGCTACGCCGACCTGCTTGCCTGACGCGCCCTTGCGGGTTCTAACCTATCTCCACAGCTTCGAGCCCGGCGGGCTTGAACGCGACGTGCTGCGGTTCAACCGCGCGTGGCGTGACCTGGGGATCGACGTCCAGATTGTGCTGGGCCGTAACGAAGGCGCGCTGGCGGACGAAGCGCCCGAATTGCCCTATACGGTGTTACAAGCCGGTCGGGTATCGACCGCGTCGATCGAGTCGCTGTGGATGAGCTGGCATCTGCCACGGATAATCCGCACGATGCGCCCCGATGTCGTGGTTTGTGCGGGCAACAGCTATTCAATTGTCGCCGTGGCGTTGCGGCTGGCGCTCGGGCGAAACTGCCCGCCCATCGTCCACCGTGTCAGCAATGACCTTGTCCGCCGCGACCTGCCGACGCCGATGCGGCTTGCCAACCGCATCTGGCAGCATCTGCAAGCGCCGGTATTCGCCGTCATCGTCGGCATGGCCGAACCGGCGCGGGCCGAGATTATCGAGCACATGGGTGCCGCCCCCGCGCGGGTAGTCGCGATCAACAATGCGTCGCTGACCGAAGCCGACATTGACCGGCTGGCCCAGATGCGAAGTGACGTGTCACGCGGAAGTTCGGGGCGGCATTATCTCGCGGTCGGGCGGTTGGCGGCGCAAAAGAATTTTGACCTGCTGCTGACGGCGTTTTCGCGGATTGCCCGACCCGAGGATAGCTTGACCATTGTTGGCGAAGGCCCGCTGCGTGCCGATCTTGAACGACGGGCCGAAGCTTTGGGCATTGCGCCGCAGCTGTCGATGCCGGGCCACCAGAGCTCGGTGGAACCATGGTTTGCCCGGGCCGACGCGCTCATCCTGTCGTCGGACTATGAGGGGCTGGGGATTGTCGTGATCGAGGCGCTGGCGGCAGGGCTGCCCGTGGTTGCGACCGATTGTGGACCGAATATGGCCATGCTGGTCGAGGGTGTCGGACGGCTGGTCCCGCCCCGCGATCCGGCGGCACTGGCGGAGGCAATGGCTGCCGTTATCGATGACCCGGTTGATGTTGGCGCGATGCGTGCGCGGGCGCAGCAATTCACGGTCGAGGCCAATGCCGGCACATGGATCGACCTGTTTGCCAGCCTTGCCCGATGATCGCCGCTTTTACGGCGCAGCGATTGTTGCTATTCAGTGCGGCATGAACGGGTGCGGCGGAAAGAGTTTTTGACGGTTTTGCAGAACTCCGCGCCGCCGACCGGTAGCGGCCCCGATGCGGGCGACCCGATACCGCTGGCGGTACGTCAGTCGCCGTTGTGGCGCTGGGCGACGCCGGCGTTGTCAGTGGCACTGCTCGGTTCGGTAATCTGGACAGTATTCGTCAAGAACAAGCTCGAGATCCATGAAGTGATCCCGACCAATCCGTTCATCTGGATTGCGTTGCTCGCCTATTGGGCCGCGCCGATCATTGCCGACTTTATCATCTATCGCCGGTTATGGGCGATCCCGTATGAGGGGCTGATTGCGCTGTCGCGCAAACAGGTTGGCAATGCGCTGCTGTTTGACCTGTTGGGCGAGGCCTATTTCTATGGCTGGGCACGACGCAAACTCAACATGGCAACATCGCCGTTCGGCGCGGTCAAGGATGTGACGATCCTGTCGGCGATGGTCGGCAATGCCTGCACGCTCGTCCTGATGGTGCTGGCCTGGCCCTATATCGGTACGCTCGATCTGGGCGTGGCGGGGACCGCCGTTGCGGCGTCGATCGGCCTGATCGTGCTCGTTTCGATCGCCATCGTCGTGTTCGGGAACCGCGTGTTCAGCTTGACGAAAGGCGAGCTGTGGTGGGTGTCGGGCATACATTTGCTACGCGTTTTGGCGACGACGGCCCTCATTGCGCTGGCATGGCACCTTTACGACCCCCAAATTGCTCTGGAGGTCTGGGCTTTGTTGGCGACGGCCAAGCTGATGGCGTCGCGATTGCCGTTGTTCGTGAATACCGAAGTTATTTTTGCCAATATCGTGATCTGGTTTCTGGGCAAGGATGGCGAAATCCAACAGGTTGTCGGCGTTGTGACGATCCTGATTTTGGCGATTTATCTGGTTGCGGCGGCAGTACTTGCCGTCGGCGACCTGATCCCGGCCCGCAAGGCCGCGAAGGAGGAAGAGCGTTGAAGAAAGTTGGTTTGCTTACTCTGCTGATGCCGGTTGCCGCGTTCGCGCAGGTGCCGTCTTCGCCGTCGCTGGGCATTGCCGAGGGGCGTTGCCGCCCGGGCGAGAGCGGGCCGTCGCTGATCGTCAACCTTGTCGGCCTGAAGGATCGTGCCGGCAATCTGAAAGCCGAACTTTACCCGGCAAACGACAGTGATTTTCTGGCGGACGACAACATCTTGCTCAATGCGGGCAAGACATTCCGACGGGTCGTGATCGACGTGCCCCCAACGGGTGCAGTGCAGCTGTGCATCCGTGCGCCCGCAGCAGGCACCTATGGCCTGACCGTGCTTCACGACCGCGACAAGGACCGCAAGTTCAACCTGTCACGCTCGACCGGCGACGGCATCGGCTTTGGGGCCAATCCGGCGAGCCAAGGCCCGTTCAAGCCGAAAATTGCGGTCGCGCGCGTCGCGGTCGGCAGTGAGCCGACGTCCGTCAATGTCATCATGCTGTACCGGACCGGGCTGTTGTCGCTCGGTCGCCTCAAGGGAAATTGAGCTGGCATAATGCGGATCGTCGATGTCGCCGCTTTTTACACGCCCTATGGCGGCGGGGTTA
>JANNCK010000402.1:0-7786 GCA_031386545.1 Sphingomonadales bacterium | reverse complement strand
CAGCCAGCGCGAAGCCGATCCTGCCCTTGAAGTCTGCCTTTGCGGCGATGAGCGCCGGAATCGCGTCAGCCGTGCCCTCGATCCAGCGTCGCGTGCCTGCAGCTGCGTCTATTGCGTCCTGCAATTCGCTAACCGCCTTTGGCATTCCGGCCTTGTGGCCGACATAATCGACAATGCGCTTCGTGCCGTGCCCGGTCGAGATTGAAACGATGTAAGTCGGAGCGTCCGTAACTTGGGCGACGTATTTGTTCTTCAAGTCGAAAAATCGAGCGGCCCGGAATTTTTCTACCAGCGCATCGACCTCCGAAGCATCGATCCGCGTCTCGTAACGGCCGGGAATTGCGATGCCAGAATCGTTGAATTGCCTGTGGACTTCTGCATCGCCGGGTACGGGGTCGGCCCTGGATGCGAAATTTACGCGCCCGTTGCCCGAAATCGTGACCGTATAGTCGGGGCAGGAGCCGTAGCAGGCCGCCCGCTGAAGGCTGATCGAAAGCTTCGACCGATCGATTTTCGGAAAACTGTCAGGTCGTTTCAGGCAACCGCTCAGCAAAATGCCGACGGCCACTAGCATGACGGAAATACGCCCGATCACACCCGCTCCGCCGAACTCACCGCGTCCGCCGCCCGCAACGCCGCCAGTATTCGCGTCAAATGGTGCAAATCGCTCACCTCCAGCGACACGCGGTAGCTGTGGAAACCATCGTCGCGGTTTTCGAGTTTCAGGTTGAGAATGTTCGCCTTGTGGGTGCCGAAAATACCCGCCATCACACCCAGCGCGCCGGGTTCGTTCTTCAATATGACGACCAGTTCCGCCACCGCGCCCTCGCTGCCGTCGCCCCATGCGAGGTCGACCCAGTCGGCATCGATGCCGCTTGCCAGCACCGGGCAGTCGATGGCGTGGACAGCAATCGGCTCATCGGCGCGGCGGAGACCCACGATGCGATCACCGGGGACGGGGTGGCAGCACGGCGACAGAACGAAGGCGACGCCGGGGGTCAGCCCCTTGATCGAGATCGCCTCGCGCTGGGCGGGCGCAGCGGCAACCTCGTCGCCTGCCGAACCCGGCATCAGCGCGTCCATGACCTGCGCGTCGGTGACGGTGCGGCGCGCAATGGCCTCCATCAGCGCACCTTCGTCGTGGAGTTTCAGCCGTTTGAGCGCCGCCTTCTGCGCTTCCGGCCCGAGCTGCGCGGGCAGGCGCTGGACGATCTCGTCATAGATCTTGCGCCCCAGCGCCACGCTTTCGCCGCGCTCCTTGTTGCGGACATAGCGGCGGATCGCGGCGCGCGCCTTGCCGGTCACGACGAAGTTCAACCATGCCGGTTGCGGCTCCTGTGCCTTGGACTTCAGGATGGCGACCTGATCGCCGTTCTCGATGGGGGTGCGTAAGGGCATGACCCGCCCGTTGATCTTCGCGCCCACCGCTTCGTTGCCAAGCTTGGTATGGACGGCATAGGCGAAATCAACTGGTGTTGCGCCCTTGGGCAGCTGGAACAGCTCGCCCTTTGGCGTGAACGCAAAGATGCGATCCTGATACATCGCCATGCGGGTGTGTTCGAGCAGCTCCTCGGGCGTCTCCGCATTGTCGAGGATTTCGACGAGGTCGCTGATCCAGCGGCCGGGGACATCAGGGCGCTTCTGGCCCTGTTTGTAGGTCCAGTGCGCGGCATAGCCGTACTCCGCCTGCGCGTGCATTTCGGAGGAGCGGATCTGGATTTCGATCCGCATCTTTTCCGAATGGAAAACCGAGGTGTGCAGGCTGCGATAGCCGTTGCGCTTGGGGGTCGAGACGTAATCCTTGAACCGCCCCGGCACCATCGGCCAGCGGCGATGGATAACCCCGAGCGCGCGGTAACAGGCGTCTTCGTCGGGCACGACTGCGCGGAACGCCATCACATCGGACAGCTGTTCGAAACTGATGTGGCGCTCGGCCATCTTTTTCCAGATCGAATAGGGGTGCTTCTCGCGGCCCGACACATCGGCCTCGATCCCGGCGCGGCTGAGCAGCAGTTTGAGGCCCGAACCGATGCGCGCGATCTGGTCGCCGCCACCCGCGTGCAATTGTTCGAGACGCTTGCTGATCGAGGCATGGGCGTCGGGTTCGAGCTCGCGGAAGGCTAGCCCCTGCATCTCGTTCATGAACTCGTACATGCCAATCCGCTCGGCGAGCGGGGCATAAATATCCATCGTTTCTTTGGCGATGCGCCGCCGCTTGCCCTCGTCCTTGATGAAATGCAGCGTCCGCATATTGTGCAGTCGGTCGGCAAGTTTGACGAGCAGCACGCGGATGTCGTCGGACATGGCGAGCAGGAATTTGCGCAGATTCTCCGCCGCGCGTTCGTTTTCCGACTGTGCTTCGATCTTGCTGAGCTTGGTCACCCCGTCGACCATCCGCGCAATGGCAGGGCCGAATTTGCGTTCGATGTCCTCGTGGGTGGCGACGGTATCCTCGATCGTATCGTGGAGGATTGCGGTCACGATCGTCTCGTCGTCGAGGTGCAGGTCGGTGAGGATGCCCGCAACTTCGATGGGGTGCGAGTAATACGGATCACCCGATGCGCGCTTCTGGCTGCCGTGCGCCGCCATTGAAAACACATAGGCGCGGTTGATCATCGCCTCGTCGGCGTCGGGGTCATAGGATTTGACCCGTTCTACAAGTTCATATTGGCGCAGCATCTAGACGGCATGATGGGGGGTGGGTGAGGGAACGCAACCCGCGATTGCGTTAATTCGGCAACACCTGCCCTAAAACCTGCAACACATTGCCGCCCATAACTTTGGCGATGTCAGCATCACTAAACCCGGCATCCATCAAGCCTTGCGTGATCGCATCGAGCCGTGACGTGTCGAACCGCGCCGCAATCGCGCCGTCATAATCGCTCCCGAGGCCGACATGGTCGATGCCGACGAGATCGCGGACATGCGCGATGGCGCGGACGATGCCAGCGGGCGACGTATCGCAGACTGCCGCGTCCCAATAGCCGATGCCGACGACCCCGCCGGTGCGCGCGACACCGCGGATTTCGTCATCGGTCAAATTGCGGTTGACCTTGCACGTTGCCTGTACCCCGCCATGTGAGGAAACGACGGGGCGCTTGGCCATCGCCAGTACCTGGGCCACTGTGACATGGCTCGAATGCGCGATGTCGATGACCATCCCCTTGGCTTCCATCGCGCGGACGATCTCGATCCCGAACGGGGTCAGGCCGCGCTTCTTCAAGCCGTGCATCGACCCCGCGACCTCATTGTCAAAGAAATGCACCAGCCCCGCCATCCGGAACCCCGCATCATAAAGCCGGTCGAGATTGGCGCGCTTGCCCTCGATATTCTGCAAGCCTTCGACCGAGAGCATCGTGCCCATAACGTGCTTTCCGGCACGCCGGTCGGCAAGCAGCGCAGCGAGATCGGCCTTGGTTTGGACGATGCGCAACTGCCCGCCGGAACGCGTGGCAAAGGCGTGGAGTTTTTCCGAATGCCACAGCGAGCGCTCGACCAGCGACGTCCATGTCCGCACCGGCTGTCCCTGCGCGACAGTCAGCAGGGTGATGTTATCGGTATCGGCGCTGTTCGAGTCGTAATTCTGGCCCTTGGGGGTTTTGCTCACCGACGACAGGATTTGCAGCGCGACATTGCCGTCGCCCAGCCGTGGCAGATCAATCTGGCCCCGGTTGCCCCGCGCCAGCAGGTCGCGCCGCCACATTAGTGTGTCGGCATGCATGTCGGCGATCTGGAGCGTCTTGTGAAGCGCGGCGGCGCGCGCGGTCACAGCCGACGGCTGCGGTCCGGTGATGCGGTTCAGACGGCTTTCGATAAAGGGCGGGAGGAGGCCGAAGAAGACGAGCGCGGCGGTACCCGCCAGCAGGGCGATCCAGCTTCCCGGTCTCTTCATGTCCGCATCCTCTCCAAAGTGACAAAACTATAGCCGTCATGATCGTCGCGCGCGATCTCGCGCCATCCAGCAGGATTTGGCGGCGGCATCACCGTGTCTCCCTCGGCAATTTCGTGAACCTCGGTCATTTCCCAGCGGTCAGCACAAGGCTCGAACAGCGCGAACACCTCGGCCCCTCCGATGACAAACACCTCATCCCCAGCGAGTGCCAGCGCGCCCTCGACATCATGCGCCACTTCCGCGCCGTTCGCGGACCAGTCGCCCCGCGTCAGGACAATATGCCGCCGCCCCGGCAATAATCCCGGCAGGCTCTCGAACGTCTTGCGCCCCATAATCATGGGTTTGCCCATCGTCAGCGCTTTGAAGCGTTTCAGATCGGCGGGCAGGTGCCACGGTAGTTTGCCGTCGCGACCGATGACGCCATTGTCGGCACGCGCGACGATAAGCGTTATCAAACCGCCACCTCGCCCTTGATATGCGGGTGCGCCTCATATCCCTCGACCGCGAAGTCCTCATATTCATAGGCATCGATGCTGTCCGCGCGGCGTTTCACCACCAGTTTGGGCAAGGGTTTGGGTTCCCGCGTCAGTTGCAGGCGGGCTTGCTCCAGATGGTTCGAATAGAGATGCGTATCGCCGCCGGTCCAGACGAACTCGCCGACCTCCAGCCCGCATTGATCGGCCAGCAGATGTGTCAGCAGCGCGTAGCTCGCGATGTTGAACGGCACCCCCAGAAACACGTCCGCTGATCGCTGGTAGAGTTGCAGCGACAGCTTTCCATTCGCGACATGGGTCTGGAACAGGCAGTGGCACGGCGCGAGTGCCATCTGGTCCATCTCGCCCGGATTCCACGCGCTCACGATCTGGCGGCGGCTGGCGGGGTTGTTCTTGATCTGGTCGATGAGCTGCTTGATCTGGTCGATATGCCGCCCGTCGGCGCATTCCCAGTCGCGCCATTGCTTGCCGTAGATCGGACCGAGATCACCGTCCTGGCGCGCCCATTCGTCCCAGATACCGACGCGGCGTTCCTTCAGCCAGTTATTATTAGTCTCGCCGCGCAGGAACCACAGCAGCTCGATGAAGATCGAGCGGACGTGGAGCTTCTTGGTCGTGACCAGCGGAAATCCCTGCGACAGATCAAAGCGCATCTGGTGCCCGAACACGCTCAACGTGCCGACGCCGGTGCGGTCCTGCTGCGGGACGCCGGTGTCGAGAATGCGGCGGAGGAGGTCGTGATAGGCTTGCATGGCAACGCTATGCCCCGCGCTCCGCCTGCCGCCAAGTCTTGCGAACTTTATCCGTTATGGACAGGGTCCGGTTCAGCTTCATGTTGCACGACGCCGTTACAGCGATTCAAATCCTGCATATGACTGCTCGCCCGCCCGGCATCGAAATTTTGCGCGTCCTGCACCTTGATGCATGCGGGCTAGTGGTTGGCCTTACCGAACATTCAGACAACTTGCCCGGTCAGGTTGCCGTGCCGGTGCGCCGGATTGTTGCCGAAGCGCTGGCTTGCCAGGCCATGACCTTGGTCCTGTCGCACAATCACCCCGGCGGCGATCCGCAACCCAGCCGTGCGGATATTGCCGCAACCAAC
Organism: Sphingomonadales bacterium; assembly: GCA_031386545.1. GTDB lineage: Bacteria > Pseudomonadota > Alphaproteobacteria > Sphingomonadales > Sphingomonadaceae > Sphingomonas_O. The sequence continues at coordinate 2,298 of JANNCK010000402.1, read as the reverse complement.
CATCTTGTCCGCATCGTATCGGCGCTCGGGATCAGGGTGCACGACCATATTGTCACTGGCAAAGGGCGCGATTTCAGCTTTCGTGCAGCGGGAATGCTCTAGTCGGTTTCTAATCGAGGGCGGCGACCAGCAATTTGTCGATCTTGCGTCCGTCCATATCGACTATTTCGAAGCGGTAGCCACCAAAATCGAAATGGTCGCCGACGCCCGGCAGGCGTTTGAGCTCTGCAAGCGCCAGCCCCGCAACGGTGGCATAGTCGCGGTCCTCGGGCAGGGTTAGCCCGATCCGCTCAGCCAGCACATCCGCTGCCCACCAGCCCGAGACGAGCAAACTGCCGTCCTCGCGCTCGAACACCGGCGGGTCGTCGCCCTCATCCTGGTCCGACACGAAATCACCGGCAATCGACGACAACAGGTCAGCCGGGGTCACAATGCCCTCCAGATGGCCATATTCATCGTGGACCAGCGCCATCGGCACATCGGCACGGCGCAGCGCCGCCAGCGTGTCCATTGCGTCGACCTGATCGGGGACAATCGGCGCTTGCCGCATTAAGGCACGCAGATCGATGTCGTGGCCGGCAATAAGGGCGCGAACGATGTCGCGCGCCTGCACGATGCCGATGACTTTATCGACTGACCCTTCCGCCACCGGCAAGCGACTGTGCGGCAACTCGGCCAGCATGGCGCGGAGGGCATCACGGTCGGCATCGGCATCAATCCAGTCGATTTCGGTACGCGGTGTCATCACTTCGCGCACCGGCCGATCGGCAAGGCGCACGACGCCCGAGATGATTGCTCGCTCGCTTTCCTCGATCACCCCCGACTTCGAGGCTTCGGCCACAATCAGATGGAGTTCCTCCGCGGTGACATGGTCCTCTGATTCGCGCTTTAGGCCCAGTAGGCGAAAGACGAGCGCACTGGTTGAATCGAGCAACCACACCAGGGGGGCCGTCGCTTTCGACAGCCACAGCATCGGGCGCGCGACAAAGGCCGCAATCGGTTCGGGCGCCCGCAGCGCAAATTGTTTGGGGACAAGTTCGCCGACGATCAGCGAGACGAAAGTCGTCACCACTATGACGAGGCCAAAGCCCAGATCACCGGCGAATTCGTGCGATACGCCCAGCTGTTCGAGACGCTCTCCGGTCGGTCCACCCAAACTGGCACCTGAATAGGCACCGGCGAGTATACCGATAAGCGTGATCCCGATTTGCGCAGTGGAGAGCAGTTTGCCCGGATCGGCGGCGAGGTCGAGCGCAACGCGTGCGCCGCCAGTCCCTTTGCGGGCCATCGCCTCCAGCCGGGGCTTGCGCGACGACACGACGGCGAGTTCGGACATCGCGAACACCCCGTTCAGCGCAATCAGCGCGACGATGATGGCGACGTCAGCCCAAGGATAGGGGGTCATAGGAAGGGGCGAGAGCGCGGGCGCTGACATGGTGTGTGCATAGCTTTGCCGCCTTTATACGGGCGGGGCAACAGTCGCTTTCAGCGAAGGCTGGCGAAGAAGTCCCTGAGCAGGGCCGCCGCTGCCGATTCGCCAACCCCGCCGAGTACGTCGGGGCGGTGGTGGCAGGTCGGCTGGGCAAAGACGCGTGCGCCATGATCGACGCCGCCGCCCTTGGCATCAGGCGCGGCATAGACCAGCCGGTCGAGCCGGGCATGGGCGACGGCCCCCGCACACATCGCACACGGCTCCAGCGTCACCCATAGCTCGCAGCCGGTCAGCCGGTCGCTGCCGAGCGCCGCGCAGGCAGCGCGAATCGCAACGATTTCGGCGTGCGCGGTCGGGTCAAGATCGCGGCGGGTGCGGTTTGCGCCTTCGCCGATAATTTTTCCGGCATGGACGACCACCGCCCCCACGGGGACTTCGCCGCCGTGTGCCGCCTCGGCAGCAAGGTCCAAAGCGCGGCGCATGGGAAGGGGAAGTGGAAAGCTCATCTGAGCGACTTTAGAGGGCGCGTGGTTGACGCCGCAACCCTTTGCCGATATGCGCGCTGCCTTTCCGAACAACAACGATTTTCAGGAATTCAGAGCGATGGCACGCGTTTGCGAACTGACCGGCAAGGGTCGCCAGGTGGGACACAATGTGAGCCACGCCAACAACAAGACCAAGCGGACCTTTCTGCCCAACCTGCAGAATGTGACCCTGTTGTCGGATACGCTGGGTGAAGGCATCAAGCTGCGCGTCTCGACGAGCGGTCTGCGCACCGTCGAACATGTCGGCGGCCTCGACAATTGGCTGGCCAAGGCCAGTAACGAGCTGCTGAGCCTCAAGGTCCAGCGCCTGAAGCGCAAGAT
>JANNCK010000391.1:0-9068 GCA_031386545.1 Sphingomonadales bacterium | reverse complement strand
TTCGCACCGGCTTCGCCGCCGGTTGCATAAGCATTGAGGAACAGATCGGTCGAATTCATCAGACCGCTGTTGATCGTCAGCAACGCCGCGCCACCGGTCGCAGTGCCGCCGTTTACCGACGGAACCTGTCCGTTGCCGGCTGAACCGATCGCATTGATCTGGTTATTGATGCCATTCAGCGTCAACACAGTGGGTGTTGTCCCGGCATTGAGTGTAACCGCCGCCGTGCCGCCGACACCGTTGCCGCTCGACACGGACCCGCCACCGCCTGCTGCATTCGCCGTCACAAACAGCGTGTCACCCAAGGTAACCGTGCCGCCATTTACCGTCAGCAGCGCTTGCCCGCCCGTCGCGTTGCCGCCGGTACCTGGCGGATTGTCGAGGCCAAGCGCATTCGCATTGATCCGCGTCTGTCCGGCAACCGCCAGCGTGCCGTCATTGACGGTAACGCTCGCCGTGCCGCCAGTGCCGACGCGTGCGGACACAAGGTTGAGGTTGCCGCCGACAGTGACCGACTGCCCGGCATCGACGCGCAACTGGGCGCTGGTGAGACCGGTCAGATTGGCATCGCTGGTAAAGGTCAGCGGTGCGCCACCGGCGGGCGTCGCGACGATGTTAGTGGCCTGTGCGTTGACCTGCGTGCGGAATAATCCGCTGCCGATGTTCAGATTGGCGGCGGTTGTACTCGGGTTCTGACCGATGGTGCCGAACACCAGATCCTGTCCAGCTGACAGGACCACCGTCCCGTTCTGCACGGTCGCGGTTGCTGCCGGCGTATACCCAATTGTTCCGCCGACCAGCATCGTGATCGCGGTGTTTTTGGGCATTGCTGCCATCGCAATGGTGCCGTTGCCCGCTGGCCCGGTCGTCGTGCCGCTATGCGTCAGCGCGTTGGCGACATCGGTGCCGACGAGGAAGCCGATGCTGAAAAAACCGCCATTGATCGTCATATCGACCTGCTCGGCGGCAACATAGGCGGCGGAACCGTTGACCGTCGCGGTCCCGCCCACCGAGACCTGTGGCGCAACAATCGCAAGGTAGCTGCTCGCATTGGTCAGGTTGATCTGTGCGCCGGGCTGGACCGTAACTGCCGAGGTCGAACCCGCGCCTGCGCGAAACCGGATTGCGCCTGCGCCTGAAAACAAGCCGCCGGTCGCATCAATGTCATTGGCGGTCAGGATCAGATTGCCGACATTGAAAACGGCTGTCGGCCCCGCAATAATGCCCCCCGGCGAGTAGAACCACACAGAGCCGCCGCGCCCGTAAGTCGGTACCGGCGGGGAGGCGGGACCGAACCCGGTGACGACCTGACTGGTTACCGTGCCGTTGATCGAAATCGCGCGGTTCGTCGACGGCAAAATGCGGTTGAGAACGACGAAATCCTGCCCGACCGCTGCGCCCTGAAACACCGCTTCGCGCCCGTTGGGCAGGAAGTTGATTGTTCCAGGCGGCAGGCCAAGCGGGCTGGTCTCGGGGTTCCAGTTGATAATCGCCTGCGCGCTGCTGACGGTAATCGTGTCTTTCAGGGGCGTGCGGGCAATAACGACTGTGCCCGACACCACGGTCGAGCCACCCTGCAGCGCCCGGTCAGCATAGCTTTGGGCAAATGCAGGCACTGCAACTAGCGACACAGCACAGGTCGCCAGCAATCGGCTGCGGCAGCGGCGGGTGGACGAAGCGATCATGGCGATCCTCATGCCTCTCAGGGCCGGTCGTAGGGAAACAGGCGGGTGGTTATCGAAACGAGGACGCGGGTATCGCCGCGTGTGGTCTGTAAACCGGCGGCGGCAAACGGCACCGCTACGCCCGCGTCGAACAGGAACCGGTCGCCGAACGCGACGCGCACGCCGCCGCCCGCCGACTGGAGCTTTTGCGGATTAGCCAGGCCGGGCAGGACGTCGTGGTTCCACACCCACGCGGCATCGATGAAGCCATAGCCTTGCCACGCAAAGCTCTTGCGTGACGTCGGGATGAGGGTGCCCACGGTCACTTCACCACGCACACCCACGCCTGAATCGCCGATCAACGTGCCGGGGTCGAAGCCGCGCCCGACCGTGTAATTGCCCGCCGAGAATTGCTCGTAGCTCAACAACGCCGATGGCGAATATTGCGCGCGCGGGGCCAGGCTGAACCCAATTATCGGGATTGGCCGGAACTCGGCGACGGCGCTCGCCCGCACCACGAAACCGCTGGGGTCAGCGGTCAAGCGGCTGGGTGGAGTGGCACCGCCGGCCACGCAGGCCGCAGGGGCAGCGCGACAATCGGGACTCGCGCCCAACGCATCGAGTCCGTGGCGCAATTCCAGCGATGCCCCGATCCGCCAGCGCGGCTCGTTCGCCGAATAACCGGTGGTCGACACAATGCTCTTGGGGTCGAACGATTCATAATCGATTTTTACGAACGGCACGCGCAGCCGGTCGCGGGTGAAGGGGATGCCGTTGAAACTGCTCGACTGGTTGATGATGTCGATGCCGCCGCCAAGGTTGAGGTTAAACGTCTGGCGACGGACTACCGGATAGGTCGCCCGCAATGTCCCGACCAGCGTTTCGGATTTCAGAAAAATACCTGCGCCCAGCGTCGGGCGCGTCCATGCGTAGCTAAAGTCAGCCCCTAACGTCAGCCCTTCACCGCCGACGCGGATTTCCTGGCCGACCTGCACCACTTGCTGTTCGCGGAAATCATGCGTGCTGAACACGCCCAAGGTCGTCCGGTCGCCCATGCCGAATATGCCGTTGAAGCGCGCCTGAATAATGCCGCCACCGCGTCCGACCTCTTGCGATCCATAATTCTGAACCGAAAAATCAAGCTCGACGGGCGTGCGGATGACTTGCACCTCGCCGATCACTTCGCCCGGATTTGTCCCCGCCGGACGCAGGGTCAGGCGGATGTCATAGCCCGGCAGGTCGCGCGCCAGCAGCAGATAGCGTTCGGCAAAGCGGATGTTGAACACCGGCTGGGCCTGTAGCGCGCGCAGATAACGCCCGATGATCCCTTCGGATTTGCCCGCGTCGCCGCGCACCTGAAACCCGGTCAGTTTTGCCAGCAGCACGTCGAAGTTGACGATGCCATTCTCGATCCGCTGTGGCGGCACCTGCACGGCGGCGAGATAACCCGCCTGACGCAATGTCGTTGCGGCACGGTCGCGAATTTCGCAGACGGTTGAAATCGGGACTTTTTGGCCAGCATACCCCGCCCAGCTATCGCGCAACGTCTCGGACGAAATCGTTCCCAGCCCCGAAAAACGGACCTCCCGCAGATCAACTGTAATGTTTTTGTAGGCCGCATCGGCGAGCGGGCAGGGCGCCCGTTCGACGTCGCCGTCAATCGTCAGCCGCCTGTTCGATGGCACGCGCGGCATCACCGGCGCGCGCTCGATTTCCTCGCGCGTCGGCTGGCCCGCTACGGCTTGGGCAGCGGCAAGCGAAGGTAGTGCTGCGGCACCCAGTAGAACAAGAATTGTCATCACGCGTCGCATGGCTTCCCCTTGCCATTCGGTACTTTCGTACCGGGACCGGCTGTCTGATTGACAGTCCGCTCGGATATGCGACCGACGCGCCCACTTTTGGTCAGGCGCACTCCGATAGTGACGGGCTAACAGCCCCATGCCGTTGCGGCAAGTCGCGTTAGCTTATGTTTACAAAGGTTTTCCTGCCTCGGCCAAGGCGTCGAGCTGTGCGACACACCCCTTGCCGATCAACCCTCTTGCGACATCATCCGGCGCATCGCTGGTGCTGGTGAAAGTGGCAATGCGGAGTGTCGTCGGCGTGACAAGACCGGGACCAGCGATCCGGTATTCACCACCCGCAATCAGGGGCATTTCGGCAACCGGCCATGTCTTGACTGCCTGTCCGCGTGAAAAGGCGAGCGGCACTGACTTGCCATCGTGGGTCAGCGTCATCACCACCGGGTTGGTCATATCGGCCCGCCACAATGTCGCGCGGGTGGTATCCTTGAGGCAAACCGCCCCGCTCTTGGACGTGTCGATATACCACAGACTCGCAACCCGCGCCGGGCCGATATTGGTGCCGCGCACGGCGCCGGTACGGACCTGCCGTGTTCCTGAATTGCCGATCAGTGCGGCAAAGGCCGATGGTGCCGCCGCACCTCGCGCGGAACTGCCGATGTCGAAATTGCCAGCGCCCGACAGCGTCCTTGTACCCTTGGTATCAAGCACCACCACCGTATCACCCGCCTTCAGAGCAACGCGCTGGCCATCGGGCAGTGACTTTCCGACCGGATAGGATTTCGCCGACGGCCCGCTCGACCGAATGACAATCGTCCCGGCCACTGCTGCCGTCGCAGCAGTTATCGCAAGCGCTGATGCGGGGAGTTTACACACTCTAATCCAGGACAAAATAGCCTCCCTCGGTTTTGTTGCCCAATCGATACACCAAGTTACGCATCGCTGCATCATCTGGATGCAATTCGGAAAACTGGCGCAGCTCGACCAGTCCATCGGCATCGCCCGACCGTGCGCGTTCCGCCGCACTTGCCAGCATTGCCAATAATTCAGCATCCAGATTGGAAGGCTCGACAATATCGACCGGCGTTGACCGCCCGCGCAATTCGACCGTGCCCAACGACCGGAATCCCGACAGTCCCGACCGTTCCGCCGCATCACGGCTGATCAGCACCGACGTACCCAGCTGCTTGTTCGCCCCCTCCAGCCGCGCCGCGGTGTTCATCGCATCGCCCAGCGCGGTATACTGGATACGTCCCTCGCCGCCGAAATTGCCGACGATGACTTCACCAAAGTGCAAGCCCACCCGCGTCCGGCCAATCGCCGGGACGCCGTCGGGAACGGTCTTGCGAAACACTTCACCGGCGGCGTGCATGGCAATCGCCGCTTTTATGGCGCGCGCGCCGTCATCGGGCCGCGCAATCGGTGCCCCCCAGAACGCAACGACCGCATCGCCGACGAATTTGTCGATGGTCCCGCCGTGCGACAACACGACTTCGCTCAACGTTTCGAGATAGCGGTTGAGCAGCGAGGCGACCACGCCCGGGTCGATGGCGTGGCTCAACTTGGTAAAGCCCTCCAAGTCGCTGAACACGATAAACAGCTCGCACTTTTCGCCCTTGAGCGACAGCCCTTCGGGATCACGCAAAATCTGCGCGGCAATGTCACGCGGCAGGTATTTGCCAAGCGCCGACTGGGCAAAGCGGCGCTGTTCCGACCCGATCACCCGCGCTGCCGACCCGACCGCAATGAACGCGATCAGCCACCCCGCCCCCCAGCCAAATACCGGCAAGCCATAGGTTTCGGTCATCCGGGCATGGAGCGCGAAAGGCAGGGCACCGATCAAGGCGAGTTGTCCGATGAGTAACGGGATCAACGCAACCGGACGCAGCGACCCCAGCGCGGTAAGTGCCCCTGCAATCACAGCTGCGAACGCCGCTAGCCACAAGGCCCAGTTGCCGACCGGCGCATAGCCGCGCCCGTCGAGAAATTGCGCGAGCATCTGGGCGAACACGTCAAGGCCCCACATTTGTTTGCCGGTCACGCGGCCCAATGGCGTCGCAAACAGGTCAATATCCTGAATATGCCCGCCGATCAGGACGTGCTTGCCGGCGATCTGGCTGCGGAACAGTGCGGCGGCTTCGGGCACGGCGAACAAATCGTCGTTGGCGAGCGTTTGTATGGGGATCGTCGCAAACAGCTCGCGATCATCGGCTGCCGGGCGTCGCCAGCCAACGCTGGCGTCAAGATGCGCTTGGCTCGCGATTTCGCCCGCCGTCGCATGGGGCAACAGCGGCGGCAGGCCGCTTTTCGGCTCGGGCCAGCGCCGCAGCACGTTGTCGCTGTCCGCCGCCAGCCGGATACTGGTCGGGTACACGCTACCGGGTTTCAGGCCGCTGGTGAATTTTTCCAGAAACTGCTGCTGCTCATAGGTGATCTTGTCGCCGTTGGTCGCGTTCGACGCATAGGCGAGCCAGGTCGGGGTCTTCATGCTCCGAAATGCCGCAATCAGTGCGGGATCCTCGGGCTGCGGCTGGTCGATCAGCACGTCGATGCCGATTGATTTCGCCCCCATCGTATCGATGCGCGTCAGCGCCTTGGCCAGCACTGTCCGGTCGAGTGGCGAGCGTTTGCCGGTCAGGATCAGCGTGTCATCGTCATAAACGACCAGCACGATGCGCGGGTCCGGCTCCACCCGCGGTGCGGCTGCCGCGCTACGGAAGTCATACAATATCGCCTCGGCATCGCGCGCAAACAGCGTGTTCCAGCTGAACCGTGCCAGCACCAGCGCGAGCACCAGCATCATCAGCGTCACGATTAACCGCCCCGTGCCGAGCTGGCGCAGGATCAGCGCCGCGCGCTTGACCAGCCCGCGTTGTGCCCCGCCAAACTCCATATTCAGCGCGCGGACAACAGGCGCTGTGCCCCGTCCCCGACGATGGCAAAGCCCGCCCAGTAATAGGGGTGCGAGGTTGCCGTCTCGTCCATCAGCGTCGCCTGTGCCCCCATCAGCGCTTCGCCGACCGTCGTGCTTCCACCGCCCTTGAACAGGCCCGAGATCAGCCGCTCGGTCGCGTTGAAATCATCGGGTGCGGGCCAATGGCTTGCCATCACCGACCGGCCACCTGCACCGATGAACGCGCGGACCAGCCCGTCGAGCGCATTGCCGCCGCCGCTGGTGATACCCGCTGCGCGCGTCGCCGCCACCGTCGCCGTTCCCGCCGTGTCGCAGGCCGACAGAATGACAAGATCGGCATCGATTTTGAGGCCATAAATCTCGCCGAAATCGAGCAGCCCGTCTGACCCGCTCGCCGCAAACGACGTCAGCAGGGCAGGGCGTGCCGGACATTCCGGGCGGGGGGCCGTCACCAGCCCGTGCGTCGCAAAATGCAGGATGCGGTAATTGGCGAGGTCAGCGCGCGATTTGACCGCCGTATCGGTAAAGTCCGCGCCGGTGACGATCTGGCTGCCGGTGCCACCACTTACGGCCACCGCGATGCGGAGTTCGGCTGCCGAAACCGGCTTGCTCCATTCGGCGACCGGCCATGTGCAATCGAGGGCGCTGGCCCCGCTCATCGACCGTGTCGTCGCCGCGCGGATCACCCCCTCGACCGGCGCGTTCTGGCCAAAGCCGAGGTATTGCGCGGTCGCGCCCGATTGCGGCAGCGCGCGGACATCGCGAAAGGCGCGTGCCGCCACTGCCGTGCTGACCATCGTCGTCCGTCCCAGCCATTTCGTGCCGGTAAAGTTGAACTGGTCGGCATTGGCATCGACCGTGCGCGCCTTGTACTGCGCCACGCTGGCGGCATCGGTGACCAGCAGGTCAATCGGCAAGCGCAGCATCGCGCCATCGGGTTCAAAGATCAGATGCTTGACGCTCGGCAATTGCGCTGCTGTCGGCCCGGCCAGCGCGACATACAGGTCATGCGCTGCCACGATGTCGAACGGATAGGTATTGAGCTGGCCATTCTCGTTGGTGATAATCGTTTCGCGCAGGCTGGTGACCGCAACGTCGAGCTGGTCGGGCGACAGCGCCACCCGCCACGCCTGCGCGCCCTCTGCCGAGGCCAGAATCGCAAACACACCGCGCCCCGCCACCGTCAGTTTCAGATAGGCCTCACCCGCTTTCAGCGTCGATTTCAGCTCGCCAAGCGTCAGCGCACCCGGGGTCAGTGCCCGGTATTGCGGGAACGCCGCCAGTTCGCTCTGCGTCGCGGTCTGTTCGGTCGCATATTGCGCCAGATCGGCGTTGAGCGCGACAATCGCCTGCCGGATTTCGGCGGTCTGGTCGGGCGTGACGACCAGATTGGCCAGCTCGATCCGCGTCCGTTCAATGTCACGCTCCAGCGTGCGCGCCTGCCGGAACAGCCGTGACCCCGGCCCTGCGCCCTCGCTCAGTTCACGCGCCAGAATCGCCTGCGTATCGGCAACCCCCGGCCGCACCAGCGTCTGCGTCGCCAGAAAAAAGTCATCGGCCAGCGCCGGATTGGCCGGCATACCCTCGACCAGCAGCGCGAAATAGGGACTGAGCAAATTGCCAAGTCCGGTCACCGACGACCGTGTCTCTGCAGCCGATTGCACGACCGCGCGGAATTCGATCAGCGCCGCTGCGGATTGCCCGTGGCGCGCCAGATAGGCCGCCAGACGCGCCCGCGCGCCATTGACCGCAATCGTCTGGGGGTAGCGCCTTTCGAGCAGCGCCAGCGCCGCGCGCAGCTTGGCCTCGCCGCCCGCAACATCACCCAGATCCTCCAGCACCATCCCCGTCTCGGCCAGGATCTGCGCGCGCAGCCGAACAATCGACAGCACGCGCCCCTGCCGCACCGCCACGGCCTGAGCCCCAGCCGCTTCGAGTGCCGTCCGCGCCACGGCAGGTTTACCGGTCAGGCGCAGCAACGTCCCCCTGACTTGCAGTGCCTGTGCATCGATGATCTCGGCCCGCTCGTCGGCGCTCAGCGAGGTCGATTCGGTCGCGCCCAGCCGCTTGGCGACCGGCACCCCGCTGTTGATCTCGGCGGCAATCGCCGTACCAATCTCGACACTGTTATCAGTGATCCGCGTCGTCTCTAGCGCCACCACTGGCTGGTCGAGCCGCGCCAGCGCCTCGGCGTAACGCTGCTGGTTCAGCAGGTGCAGCGCCTCGAAATTGCGCCGTAGCCGGGTCTGCACGCGGTCGGTGGTTGGCAGCGCGCGCGCCTCGGCGAACAGCGCATCGGCCTCGGCAAAATCACCCAGATTGGATTTCTGCAACGCCTGGTTGATCCGGTATTCGCCGCTGCGGTCAGCCTTGCCAGTCCCCAGCGCCACCCGCTGCTGCAACGTGTCGAAAAACTCCGCTGCCTCGGCATAGTCACCGCTGTTGTTGCGGCGATACCCCTCGGCCAATGCCTGATCGGGGTCGAGCGTCCCGGCCTGCACCCGCGCAAATGCGACCGGATCATCCACCGATGTCGTCGCGACCGTCACCTTGCCGGCCGCAACCCTGTCGCTGACCAGCGTCCGCAACGCCAGCTTCAGCGCCGAGTCATACCCCGCCAGCCCCTCGGCAATCCACGTCACATTGCCGCGGCGAAAACTGTACACCTTATACCCGACCTTTGCGGCCTTC
>JANNCK010000289.1:0-1617 GCA_031386545.1 Sphingomonadales bacterium | reverse complement strand
ATGGCCTTGGTGCCCTTCGACATGGCATCCTTGGCACGCGTGTTCATGTCGCCGAACATGGCGGTCGCACGGTTCTGCATGTCTTCGGCAGCGGTCTTCATCGTTGCCTGCGCGTTGGTGATCGTGTCGTTCATGGTAAGTCCTTTCACAGGAGCCGCAGCCTTAACGGGGGCAGCGGCAGGGGTTTTAATTTTTGCGGTTTCGATTTTCGGTTCGACCTTGGCCGCCTCGACCTTGGGCGTTTCAACCTGACGGACGACGACCGGTGCGGGCGCGGCTTCGACGGGCTTTGCTACCACAACAGGGGCAGCAACCGGGTTTGCCGAAACTGGCGGCATGGCCGCTGTCACGGTCTTGCTAGCGAGCACGGGGGCCACGGCCACCGGTTTCGCAGTGGCGGTTACAGCTGGCTTTGCAGCCTTGGTCACCGGATTATTTGACGTCGAAACTCTGGCCACGCCGGCCTCCTGATCGTTATGTTGCACTGCACAATATACAGTTGCGATTCGCGAATGCAAGCGTTTTGTTGCACTGCAACATAATCGTCATGCCGCGCGCAGGTAAGGCGCGCCGACAACCGCAATTATGGCCTGATTAGCGTGTCTTGACGTAACGCCCGGGCGCATCCTCGATTGCCGGGAGCTTGCCTTCGCCCGGCACCCGTGCACCATCGGCGGCGATTTCACTCGCCCCAAAATCGCGAATCCACGCGATCCAGTCGGGCCACCAGCTGCCCTTCACTTCGGTCGCCCCCGCCGCAAAGTCGTCGGCACTCGTCATCGGCCCGTCGATCCAGTGCTGGTATTTCTGCGCCGACGGCGGATTGACGACGCCCGCAATATGCCCCGAGCCCGCAAGCACGAAGCGCAACGGCCCGCGCAGATGTTTGGTCAGCTTCCAGACGCTTGCCAGCGGCGCAATATGATCCTCGCGGCCTGCCTGAATATAGGCAGGCGTTTCGATTTTTGTCAGGTCGATGCCTTCGCCCAGCGCCGAGAGCGCCCCCGGCACGACCAGCCGGTTGTCGCGGTAGAGGTCGGTCAGATACGCCTTGTGCCATTTCGCCGGCAGGTTGGTGGTGTCGCCGTTCCAGTGCAGCAAATCGAACGACGGATATTCCTTGCCCAACAGGTAGTTGCTGACCACCGTGTTCCAGATCAGGTCTTTGCCGCGCAGCAGGTTAAACGTCAGCGCCAGATAGCGCCCGTCGAGGAATCCGTCACTCGACAGCTTCTCGATCAAGGCGATATTGGTATCATCGACAAAGTTGAGCAGCTCACCCGCCTCGCTGAAATCGACCTGTGCGGTAAAGAACGTCGCCGACTTGACCCGCTTGGCCTTCCCCTTCGCGGCAAGCACCGCCAGCGTCGCGGCCAGCGTTGTCCCCGCCACGCAATAGCCGATAGTGTGCACCGATTTCACATCGAGCAGGTCGCGGATCGTATCGATCGCATCGATCTGTGCCGCAATGTAATCGTCCCAGATCACCTCGGCCATCGCCGCATCGGCCGATTTCCAGCTGACCATAAACACCGTCAGCCCCTCTGCCACTGCCCAGCGGATGAAGGATTTTTCAGGCGCGAGGTCGAGGATGTAGAAACGGTTGATCCACGGCGG
>JANNCK010000324.1:0-2838 GCA_031386545.1 Sphingomonadales bacterium | reverse complement strand
CTGGCCGAGCTCGAGCGACGTGGCATTCCGTTCGTGCGGATTTCGCCGGGCACAAACCATGCACTGACGTCGTCTGTCTATATGGACGATGTGCAGGCTGCGGATGACATGACGACGCACCTCATCAATCTGGGCCACCGCGTTATCGGGTTCATTATCGGCCACCCCAACCATATGGCGAGTGAGCAGCGCCTGTTCGGCTACCGCCGCGCGCTTGACCGTGCAGGCATCGACTACGAACCCGGCCTCGTTCACCCCGGCGAGTTCGACTTTGCCAGCGGTGTTGTCGCGGCGCACGCGCTCTTGTCCTACCCCCGTCGACCGACCGCAATCTTCGCGTCGAACGATGACATGGCTGCAGGCGTGCTGACTGTGGCGCACAGCAAGGGGCTGACTTTTCCCGACGATCTTTCAGTCGCAGGCTTCGACGACACCCCCCTCGCCCAACTCGTCTGGCCCCCGCTGACGACCATCCGCCAGCCGACCCGCGATCTAGCGTTCGCGGCGGCGAACCTTTTGTTCGACAAGGTCGATGGGGTGGAGCACCGGCGGCTGCAGCACGAACTGGTCGTGCGGGGGAGTACGGCTAAGCTCTGCAACCCAGAGTAATAATTTGAAATTGTGGAGAGCGCCTCGTGAATACGTCCGATGTCATTACCTTTGCCAGCCGACTGGCGACCGAAGGCGCTTCAATTTACGTTTCGGTTGAAGCTGCCGACGGAGCGCGGTCGTTCGAATTAAAGCCAGCGGACACTGAGAGTTTCCTCAAAAGCCCAGAAGCATGGAAGGCAAAGCAATGGGGCATAACGCCCGCTCAGCTAGACGAATGGCATTTGAATGATCGAATGCCACGATGCGGCGGAATGACAAAGTCCAAGCGTCGTTGCCGCAATGCTCTTGCAAGCGAAACTGACCCAAATGAATTCGCCAAGTTACACGGTGGCCGCTGCACAGTTCATAGCTGACCAAAATATTCCTCTCCGGAACAGGAAGGTGGCAGCCCCCTTGGGCTGACGGAGGGCTCGCTCAAGGCGCGCCTCAATGCTCGACGTTTCGTACCTGCTTCGACCGGCCCCTCCACCACCCGCCGGAAGGGGCGGGTGGTCCCCCTCCCCGTTCCGGGGAGGAATTAGTGAAGTTCCTCTCTGAATCTGGCTTCGACCTCGCGGCACCAAGGAACCGTGTCGCGCCACTCCAGCGCGCCATCAGGTGATCTGAGCCGAATGAGGGTCCAAAGTGCGTATTCGACGGTGGCGCGGTTGGTTCGAAAACCACTTGCAGCCTTTGCAGCAGCCAAAAGATCGGTATCGGCCGAAACGCGAATTTTCATAGCGAGAACGATGCAGCATCATTTCAAGCGGCGCGAGCCATTGCTGCGAAACCACATCCATTTTGGACACATCTGGTAGGGTGTTGACCCCACCCCCATCCACTGGCGTATAAGATAACGCTGTCATACGCCGGAGCCGTTACGCTAATGTCCACCCTGCCCCCCGTTCCCGCGACGCGTCTGCTCGGCAAGAGCGGGATCGTTATTTCGTCGATGGCATGGGGCATGTGGCGGTTTGCCGGGCGCAGCGTGGCCGAGGCGCGGGCGCTGGTCGAGGCGGCGCTCGACTCGGGGATTACCCTGCTCGACACAGCCGACATCTATGGCTTCGACGGCAGTGGCGGATTCGGCGATGCCGAGACGCTGTTGGGGCAGGTGTTTGCCGAAGCTCCGCATCTGCGTGACCGCATGGTGCTGGCGACCAAAGGCGGGATCATGCCGCCGCTGCCCTATGACAGTTCGCCTGCCTATCTCGAGGCGGCGCTGGACGCCTCGCTTCGCCGGATGGGGATTCCGCGTATAGATCTCTACCAGACCCACCGCCCCGACATCCTCACCCACCCGCACGAAATCGCGAAGTTTGCAGAGAAAGCCTATGCGCTCGGCAAGATCGGCGCGCTCGGCGTGTCGAATATGACACCCGCACAAACGGCGGCGATGCTAGCGTTCATGCCGCGCGACCTGCCGCTGTCGACGATTCAGCCCGAACTGTCGCCGCTGTGCCTCGATGCAATCACCGATGGGACACTCGACCTCGCGCTCCAGCATAACCTTGCGCCAATGGCCTGGTCGCCGCTGGGCGGCGGGCGCATCGCCAACCCAACAAATGCCCGCGAGATTGCAGTCGCTGCGGCGCTCGACTGCGTGGCAACTCCGCACGGGGTATCGCGGACAGCCGCTGCTTATAGCTGGATCATGGCCCACCCTGCCCGCTCCATCCCCATTGTCGGATCGCAACATGTCGACCGCATCCGCGAAGCCGCCGATGCCTATAAGGTCGGCTGGACACGCGAGAGCTGGTACGCGGTGCTGGTCGCGTCACGCGGGGAGAAATTGCCATGAGTCAGCAATGCGAAGTCTCTTGGTTCTCCGCACTCTGCGACGACGATTACGAGTTTCTCGGCCAGCCTGATCCCGCGCTCGCGTCATCGTGGGAGCATTGCCGCAACATCGTGCTGACCGCCGAAAAGGGCGGATTCGATAACATCCTGCTCCCCAGCGGTTATCAGTTGGGCCTCGATACCACTGCTTTTGCCGCCGCGATTGCTGCGCTCACCAGCCGTATCCGCCTGCTGATGGCGGTCCGGATAGGAGAGAGCTGGCCACCGCAACTCGCGCGCCAGATCGCAACGCTCGACCGGATCACTGGCGGTCGCATGACGATCAACATTATCTCGTCGGACTTACCCGGCGAAAAGCTGGCCAGCGCCCCGCGCTATGCCCGAACGTTGGAAGTGATGCAGATCCTCAAAACTCTGCTCAACGGCGAGCCGCTCGACCATCATGGC
>JANNCK010000306.1:0-5237 GCA_031386545.1 Sphingomonadales bacterium | reverse complement strand
AGCCTGCCGCGCTCCAAGGCCGTCACCGACCTCGTCTTCGCCGTCGAACGCGGCGATCCGGTCGATGCCGCGCAGTTCGATGCGGTGATCGGGGCGGCGGTTGACGAGGTTGTCGCGCGCCAGGTCGCGGTAGGTATCGATCTCGTCAGCGATGGCGAAATGTCGAAGATCAGCTACGCGACCTATATCAAGGACCGCATCACTGGCTTCGACGGCGACAGTCCGCGCACGCCCCCGGCTGACCTCGAAGACTTTCCCGCGTTCCTGAACCGCCAGAACAGCGGCGGCGGCACCCCCACCTATCGCCGCCCGAAGTGCGTCGGGCCGGTCGCGCCCAAGACGCTCGCGCCGCTCGACGACGATCTGAAGCACATGGCCGCCGCACTCGCCAAACACCACCCTGTCGGCGGGTTCATGAACGCCGCCTCGCCCGGCGTCATCGCGCTGTTCCAGCCCAACGAGCATTACGCCACGCAGGACGCGTATCTCGAAGCCTTGGGCGAGGCGATGCGGCCCGAGTATGAGGCCATCGTCAGTGCAGGCCTGATCCTGCAACTCGATTCGCCTGACTTGGGTCTGGGGCGGCATATGATGTACAAGGGACACAGCGACGCCGAGTATCTGACCTTGATCGGGATGCATGTCGAAGTACTCAATTCGGCGCTCCGCAATGTCCCCGCCGATCGGGTACGGATGCACGTCTGCTGGGGCAATTACGAAGGGCCACACACGCACGATGTCGAAATGGGGGTGATCCTGCCGACGCTGATGAAGGCGAAACCCGCCGGGCTGCTGTTCGAAACGAGCAACCCGCGCCACCAGCACGACTGGAATTATTTCGCCGAGATGTTGGACATCATCCCCGACGACAAGGTGCTGATCCCCGGCGTCATCGACAGCACGACAAACTTCGTCGAACACCCGCGCGTGGTGTGCGAGCGCATCGAGCGGTTCGCGGGGATTGTCGGGCGCCAGCGGGTGATCGCGGGGACCGATTGCGGGTTCTCGACCTTCGCGGGGTTCGGGGCGGTCGACCCTGACATCGTTTACGCCAAGCTGGGGGCGCTGGCCGAAGGGGCAGCGCTGGCGAGTGCGCGGTTGTGGAAGGCGGCGGCGTGACGTTGCGCGAACGCCTCCACGCCCTCGACCTTCTCGCTGGCACATGGGTCAAGACCCCGCATCCGCATGTCGTCGAGGTGCTCGCGCTTTCACCGCTCGACCTGATCGTCCTCGATGCCGAACACGCGCCGTTCGACCGGGGGACACTTGACCTGTGCATCATGGCGGCGCGCGCCGGGGGTAAGCCAGTGCTCGTCCGCCCCGCGTCCTCGGCGCACGAGCATATCCTCAACGCCCTCGATTGCGGTGCCGACGGGGTGATCGTCCCGCATGTCTGCTCGGCGGCCGAAGCGCGCGAGATCGTTCGCGCCTGTCACTATGTGCCGGGCGGACGGGGTTTTGCGGGCAGCAGCCGCGCGGCAGGCTATACGACACTCGGTATGGCAAATCACCGTGAACGCGCGAAGGGCGTCATCGTCATCGCCCAGATCGAGGATGTCGAAGCGGTCGAGGCCATTAACGAAATCGCCGCCGTCGAAGGCATCGACGCGCTGTTCATCGGCCGCGCCGACCTGACGATCAGCTACGCCGCCGACACGCCCGACGATGCGGTGGTCGTCGCCGCCGTCGAGCGCATCTGCGCGGCAGGCCAAGCTGCGGGCCGCACAATCGGCATGTTCCTCGGTCGCGTCAGCGACGTCCCCGAATGGCGCGCGAAGGGGGCGAGCCTGTTCGTGCTGCAATCGGATCAGGATTTCCTGCTGAAGGGCGCAGCAGGGTTGGCAGAGGCGATCAGGGGCTAGTCAGGCGAGGAGCCGTGTCTCGACGCCCTGGTCTGCCAGCCGCTTCACAGCCTTTTTGTCGAACGACACGAACACATCGCCGCCGAGCATTTGCCCGTCATGTGCGATTACGCCGTCGGCAAAATCGCCGCCCGCATCGAGCATCGCAAGGCCCGCATCGACGGCGGGACGGTCGATGGCCACGTTTCGCGTTGCCGCCAGCGCGCGCACGACATCGGCAATTTCGGCGCGGGTCATTTCCGGTCGCGGTCGCAAGACCCAGACGAGTTCGCACAACGAATGGGCGCTGATAAAGACCTGCTCCGCCGTCTGCATAATTACGGCCGCAGCGGCACCTTGGCTGGTGTTGTCACCGAGGATCAGCCGGAGCAGGACGTTGGTGTCGGCAATGACCTTCACGCGTCGTCGAGTCCCGCCATTCCCGCTGCTGCGGCTCCCTTGGCGATCGCCTCGTTCATCTCGTCGATCGTCATGCGAATGCCCTTGTGCTTGAGCATTCCGTAGATGTCGTCCCACGACCCCGTCGGTTGTTCGGCCTCCAGCCCGACGCGCCCGCCCGGGAGTAAATCGAGCCGGATTTTGTCCCCCGGCTGGATGCCGAGATGCTTGAGCACGTCCTTGCGAAACGTGACCTGCCCGCGTGAGGTGACGGAGAGCTGTGCCATTCAGGAAGAGGTAATGCAGAATTGCCTTATCGTCAATCTCGGGCATATCGTGCTGCAACCGACCTGTGGCGCGAATCGCCGAAAACGGACGTTTTGCGTGCGTTAGCTTCCCTTGCTTCACCGGGTGCGATGGAGTTTTCTGGCAGTGTCAAAGAGCGGAGGGCACAGCGTCCCGACGTGAAAGTTAGCAGGCACAATCGCTGTAGGACAGCAGTTTGTTCACGATTTGGACCGAAATAGGAACGGTCTGGCGCATGGCCGGCTTCGACGACCTTTCGGTTGCAGCAAAGCGCCGCATTCGGCATCGAAAGCAGACATTCGCTGACACGAGCTTGCGACACTCCACATCCTGCAGAAACACGTCAGCCAAAAGCTGGCATCAAAACCGACTGGTTGTGAAACCGAGTAGCAGGCGGCAAGATCTTGTATCCTCCATCATCAGGGATAGACAGGAGATAGCACGCTGTGCATCTTCATGATGATGACGTTCGCGCCTACCCACCCCCGGCTTGCGGCCCTCATCTGGGCACTTGCGCTGATCAGCGGCGGCCTGCTCGCGCTGGCTTATTCCAATAATCCGGCGTGGTGGGCGGCGTGGTTAGCACCCGCGCCCGCCTTGGCCGCCGTGCTGCTGACGCCCCCGAAGTGGCGCCGCCATGTCGGGCTGGCCGTCGGCCTCCTCGCCGGGATGCTGTCGTTCAACTACCGCGTGGAAACCGGTTCCTTCATGGCGGCGGTCGTCATCACCGCAGCCTATGCGTTCGGCTGGTCAAGTACCTTGCGGCTGGCCGCTTCTGTCGCCGAGCGCTGGGGCGCAATCACAGCCGCGTTTGTGCTGCCGGCGGCCTGGGCCGCAATCGACACGCTCCTCAACCAGCTGTCGCCCCATGGCAGCGTGGGGAGCCTCGCCTACTCGCAAGGTGACATGCTTCCTGCCTTCCAGCTCGCCAGCCTTGGCGGGGTATCTGCAGTCACTTTCCTCATATTGCTGCCCGGCTCGGCTGCGGGGCTGGCGATGGCGCAAGGATTCGGCGGTCCAGCCATCCGCCGACTACCCCAAGCGGCTGGCTTGGCGCTGGCGGTCACCGCCGCCGCGCTGCTGTTCGGGACTGTCCGCCTGAGTGCAGACCCAACGCCCGTAGGACCGGAGGTGGCGATGATCGTGGCTGACACCACGGCATCCGCTCGGCGCGACTGGGGCCAATTTGTAAAAACCTACGGTCCCGCGCTCGACCGCGCCGCGCAGCGCGGTCGCACCGTGCTGCTGCCCGAGGCGATCTTGCGCCTCGACGCCGCGGGCCTTGCACCTGCCACCACCGCGCTGAGGTCGATCGCCCGGGCGCGGCAAGCGACCATTGTAGTCGGCGTTGTCGTAGATGACGGGCGAGTTAGCACCAACCGCGCATTGGTGTTCCTGCCAGACGGCACAAGCGTCACCTATTTGAAACAGCATCTCGTGCCCGGTATCGAGCGTGATACAACGCCCGGCAACCGTGACCTTATCATCGCCTCGCCCATGGGCGGAACCGGCATCGCCATTTGCAAGGACATGCATTTTCCGACGCTGGGGCGGCACTATGCGACCGATGGTGCTCGGCTAATGCTTGTGCCCGCGAACGACTTCAAGGTTGACGACCGGATGATGATGACCGTGGCGGCTGTGCGCGGTATTGAGGGCGGTTACGCCGTCGCACGCGCTGCACGCTCGGGCATGAGCGCGATGAGCGATCCTTACGGTCGCATTTTGGCCGAACGGCGGAGCGACCAGACGGCAGGCACGCTCATGACCCGTGCGCCTGCGGCGCTCGCTGCACCGCCGCTTTACGCGCGTGTCGGCGATCTGTTCGGTTGGGCCTGCTTGTTCGCATGGCTCGGGCTCTCGATCGGGTTTAAACTTCAGGCGGCTAGGGCGCGGACAGTCACGGAATGACGAACTGGGTGTTACAACTGAACGGTTGTGACGCTAGACAAACGTCAGCTTTGCGCCATTCCTGACTAAAACCGGACAGTCGGCTCCCTGCGACACTCCAGCCGCAGCGATCAACCAGCCCCACTCACCCGGTACACCACCGCATCGCCCGACAGCGTCCGCTCCAGCCCCACCGGCACCGTCATCGTGTCGCCCGCGCCGAGCGTCAGCACGCCGTCGTCCCACGTCACGTTCAGTGTTCCCGATTGCACGAACAGCACTTCGGGCGCGTGCGGCGTTGCACGGTCGTCCGGCGCATCGAAGCGGTCGAGGGTGAAGGGGTGCGGCCAGCCGAGGGGTGCGCCTTCGCCGATGACGCGCACCGCCCCCGCGCCGCACTGTGCCCGCCAGATCAACCGTTCGGCATCGCGCGGGTCGGCGCGGTCGAGCGCGGCGACTTGCTCGGCGCTGGTGCGCGGCATCGGGCGTGCGCCCTCGGGCAACGCCTGTCCCGCCGTCGTGTCGATCAGCTGGCCGCTTTCGAGCAGCACCAGTCCGAAATCTGCCGCCATGTCGAAGACCTGCGGCGCCCAGAGTACACGTCCCGGATCGTCGCCGCCGAGCACCGCGAACAGATAACCAGTGTCGATCCCGACATTGGTAAAGCCCCGGAACATGCCCGTCGGTAGCGAGATGACATCGCCGGGGCCGATCACGACCTGTGCATCGTCGCCATGTTCGCCGAGGTCGAAGCGCCAATGGCCGGTGTGAACGACGAAAACCTCTGCCGTGTCATGGCTG
>JANNCK010000295.1:0-2436 GCA_031386545.1 Sphingomonadales bacterium | reverse complement strand
TCCTCGGGCGACGTTTCGGTGCGGACGAGGATGACCGACTGGCCCAGCTCGGCGCGCTTTTCCGCCGTGTCGCTGTCGAACACCGCAATGCCCGACGCGGCACCCGGCGACGCGGGCAGCCCCTTCACGATGACGTCGCGCTTGGCTTTTGGGTCGAGCGTTGGGTGCAACAACTGGTCGAGCGCCGACGGATCGACGCGCATCACCGCTTCGTCCTTCGTGATCAGCCCTTCCGCCGCCATATCGACCGCGATCTTGAGCGCGGCCTTGGCGGTGCGCTTCCCCGAACGCGTTTGCAGCATCCACAATTTGCCGCGTTCGACGGTGAATTCGATGTCCTGCATGTCGCGGTAGTGCGCCTCTAGCAGGTCGAACACCTTCGCCAGTTCGCCGTACACCACCGGCATCGATTCCTGCATCGACAGCGGCTTGGCTTTGGCGCGTTCGCGCGCAGCGGTGGTCAGATATTGCGGCGTGCGGATGCCCGCGACGACATCCTCACCCTGCGCGTTGATCAGATATTCGCCGTAGTACGCGCGCTCGCCGGTCGCGGGGTCGCGGGTGAACGCCACGCCGGTCGCCGACGTATCGCCCATATTGCCGAACACCATCGCCTGCACATTGACTGCGGTGCCCCAGTCGCCGGGGATGGAGTTGATGCGGCGATAGACCTTGGCACGTTCGGACTGCCACGAGCCGAACACCGCGCCGACCGCGCCCCACAACTGGTCGTGAACATCCTGCGGGAACGGCTTGCCCCAGAGTTCGGCGGCCAGCGCCAGATATTTGGCGACGAGGCCCTGCCAGTCCTCAGCTTCCATATCGGTGTCGAGGTAATAGCCCTTGTCTTCCTTGGCGATTTCAAGCGCTTCCTCGAACGCGCCATGATCGAGGCCGAGCACGACATCGGCGTACATCTGGATGAAGCGGCGATAGCTGTCCCACGCAAAGCGCGCGTCGCCGCTGACGGTGGCGAGGCCGACCACGGTCGCGTCGTTGAGACCGAGATTGAGCACGGTGTCCATCATGCCCGGCATCGAGACCCGCGCGCCGCTGCGGACCGAGACGAGCAACGGGTCGGCAGGGTCGCCGAATTTCTTGCCCGTCACACCCTCGATATGCGCGAGGCCGGACGCGACTTCGGCGTTCAACTCGGGCGGGAATTTCTCGCCTTCGTCATAGTAACGGGTGCACATCGGCGTGCTGATCGTGAAGCCGGGGGGCACCGGCAGGCCGATGCTCGCCATCCCGTCGAGGTTCGCGCCCTTGCCGCCGAGCAGTTCCTTCGACAGCCCCTTACCGTCGGACACGCCGCCGCCGAAACGATAGACATATTGGGTCATTCAGCCCTCAATTTTCGAGAAATCGGCGACGCGGTGCACCGCATCACGGAAGCGGGTGAGCAATGCCAGCCGCGCGGTGCGCTTGGCGGGATCGGGGTCGTTGACGATGACGTTTTCAAAGAACGCATCAATAGGGGTGCGAAGCGTGGCGAGCGCGGTCATCGCAGCGGCGAAGTCTTCGGCATCGATGGCGGCAGCGGCCAGCGGTTCGGCGGCATCGAGCGCGAGTTGCAATTTGCCTTCTTCGGCGGGTTCAAACTCCTCCCCGGCACGGGGAGGTGGCGGCGAAGCCGACGGAGGGGCCTCTCCACCCGCAGCGCCGTTCCCGTGGAGAGGCCCCTCCGTCACGCTGCGCGTGCCACCTCCCCGTGCCGGGGAGGAGTGGCCCTCCTTCTTCAAAATATTCGCCGCGCGCTTGTACCCAGCGAGCAAATCCGCCCCCTCGGCGGTCCCAACAAACGCCTGCAACGCCTTCACCCGCGCGAGCAGGCGGACGAGATCGTCCTCGCCCCCAAGCGCGAACACCGCGTCGATCAGGTCGTGGCGGACCCCGGCCTCGCGCTGCTGCACTTTGAGGCGGTCGGCGAAAAAAATGGCAAGGCTCTTTTCCGTTTCTCCAAAGAATAGCTTTTCGAACTTATCGAGGTCGCCTTCGCAGACGAAGCGCAGCAGCCGCTCCAGCGACAACCGTGTATCAGTCTCGATCAACGTCGAAATCACGGCCAATGCGGCCCGACGGAGTGCAAACGGGTCTTTCGAGCCGGTCGGCGGTTGATCGATCAAGAAGAACTGGCAGAGCATATCCAGCTTTTCCGCCAGCGACACCGCCACCGTTACCGGTGCGGTCGGGACGTCGTCACCCTGCCCGACTGGCTTGTAGTGATCGCGGATCGCGTCGGCGACCGCATCGTCCAAGCCCTGCGCGCAGGCGAGGTGGCCGCCGATGATGCCCTGCAGCTCGGGGAATTCGCCGACCATGCCGGTGACGAGGTCGGCCTTGCACAGGCGCGCGGCTTGTTCAGCCTGGTCGGCTAACTCTTCTTTCCCGAGCGAAGACGAGGGGCTTGTTCGAGCGAAGTCGAGAACCCTTTCC
>JANNCK010000262.1:0-18826 GCA_031386545.1 Sphingomonadales bacterium | reverse complement strand
CCCTCGGTCATCGCTGACATACGGCACGCGGGACACGAGATCATCGCCCATTCGACCAATATGAACGGCACCATCGCCACCGGCCTGCCCGAAGCCGAGGAGCGCGCGCTGATCGCCACCTCGCTCGACACGCTCGAAAGGGTCAGCGGCATCCGTCCGACCGGCTGGCTGTCCATCGCCCGTTCGCAAAGCTGGAACACACCGCGCCTACTGCGTCAGGCGGGCGTACGTTACTGCTGCGACTGGGTGAATGACGAACTGCCCTATGTGTTTGGCAACGGTCTCATCAACCTGCCGGCCAACCACGAACTCAGCGACCGTCAGATCATTACTGTTCAGCAGCAATCAGCGGACAGTTACGCGCAACAGATGCACGATGCGTTCGACTGGCTCGCGCGCGAAGCCGACACCCTCGGCGGACGGATGCTGCCGCTCCACATCACGCCCTACATTATCGGCCTGCCTTACCGTATCGACGCCTTCGAGCAGCTTCTGGCCGAGCTCAAGGCCAAGGGCGCATGGTTTGCCACCGGCGGCGAAATCGTTGACTTCTGGGAGGGGCAACAGTGAAAGTTCGCAATCCACGCACCGGCGAATTCGACTATGAGATCGTCTGTGCAACACCCGATCATATCGCGTCCGAGGCAAAGCGCCTCCGCGCCGCGCAGCCGATGTGGCTTACCCTCGGCGCCGGGGGCCGGGCAGCGGTCCTCACCCGCTGGGCCGATGCCATCGATGCAGCTGCGCCTGCACTTGTCGAAAAGCTGAGCATCGACACCGGTCGCGTCGGCATCGCCAAGGTTGAAGTGATGAGCATTTCGGGGACACTGCGGCGCTGGGCCGCGACTGCGCCGGGAATCATTGCGGCAATGGATACCAACGACGTGCCGAGTGCGACGCCGGGGGTGGTGCTCGCCAGCCGTCATGTGCCCTATCAATTGCTCGGCGTCATCGCGCCGTGGAACTTCCCGCTGCTGCTTGGCTTGATCGACGCTATCCCTGCGCTCGCCGCAGGCTGCGCAGCACTCGTCAAGCCATCGGAAGTGACCCCGCGCTTCATCCCCGAGCTGAAGAAAACCGTGACGGGCATTCCCGAACTCGCCAGCATCCTCACCCTCGTCGAGGGCGACGCCGCCACCGGCCAAGCCATTGTCGAGAACGTCGATTATGTCTGCTTCACCGGATCGGTAGCAACCGGGCGCAAAGTCGCCGAGGCCTGCGCCCGCGCATTCATCCCGGCCAACCTCGAGCTCGGCGGCAAGGATCCGATGATCGTGCTGGCTTCCGCTGACCCGGCACACGCCGCGGCTATCGCACTGCGCTCGAGCGTCGCCGCCAATGGCCAGGCCTGCCAGTCGATAGAGCGCGTCTATATCGCGCGCGCGATTGCCGAACCGTTCCTGACCACGCTGGTCGCAGGCGCTAATGCAGTCCGCCTCAACTATCCCGACATCAGCAGCGGTGACATCGGCCCGTTCATCTTTCCACCGCAAGCTGACAAAGTCGCCGCACAGCTTGCGGAGGCTGTGGCGATGGGAGCGCAGGTTCTCGCGGGTGGCACCGTCGAAACGCTCGGCGGCGGCAAGTATCTTCGCCCGACTGTCCTCTCCGGTGTCACTGCGGATATGGGCATCGTTCGCGACGAGACGTTTGGGCCGGTGATCCCGGTCATTGTCTTTGACGATGTCGAAGACGCCATCGCACAGGCCAACGACAGCATTTATGGCCTGAGCGCCGCCGTCATCGGCAACGCGAACGATGCAGTTGCGGTCGCTGAACAGCTTGAGGCCGGCGCAATCTCGATCAACGACGGGTCGATGACGGCAGGCGTGTGGGACGCCGAAAATTCGAGCTTCAAACAGTCGGGCATGGGTCCGTCGCGGATGGGTGATGCAGGTCTGACCCGATTTTTCCGTACCCGCGCCATCATCCGCCAGACCGCGCAAGCCGCCCCTATCCAAGCCTATGCCGAGGAGAATTTCGCATGATCGTGCTGCTTGCGCTCGCCATAGCCGCCGCCCCGCCCGTGCTTCAACCCAAAGCGCCACCAAGCGGCACGCGCACCAATGTCGCCGCCGGGGTCGACAAACCAAAGCAAGCCGTGCCCACCGACATCCGCCGCGCGACCATCATTGTCCGCGATATGGAAACCTCGCTGAAGCTGTATCGCGATGTCATGGGGCTGAAGGTCAACTACGACACTATCGTCACGACCTCGGGCGTGGCGCTCCCCGCCGGGCAACCGGGCGCAAAGGCGCGGCTGGTGCTGCTCAACGGCAACGACCCCTATATTGGCTGGATTGGCCTGATGCAGTGGACCGACCCGAAACTGCCCGACCCCGGCCCCTACCCCAAACGGATGGGACCAGGCGGGGTGGTGATTGTGACCAACACCGACGACGTGCCCGGCAAATGCGCCGCCGCCGCCAAAGTCCCCGGCGTGACCGTCACCGGTGCGCCGCGCGAACAAATTTATCCCGGGCGGAACGGCGCGCCGCCGATCCGCGTCATCGGCTGCAACTTCTTCGACCCCGACGGCATCCTGATCGAAATGAACCAGTTGCAGAAATGAGCGCGCCAAGTGGGCCGATGTGAGGACATGGGCAGCCCGTACAGCGGACCTTGTGCAGCGAATGGCGAGTGAGCTAGCCTTGCCCGGTCATAAGGAGTTCAGCCATGCTCGACCTCGCCAATGCGTCTTCTGTTGCCTTTGTCTACGTCGCCGACCGCGCACGGGGCGTCACTTTTTATCGCGATACGCTCGGCATGACGCATGTTAGCGCCGACGAATTCGGCGATGCCTTCGTCTTCGGTGGGGGGGCGATGCGCCTGACCCCCATGCCCGGCTGGACACCCGGCCCCCACCCCGTGATCGGCTGGGAAGTGCCCGACATCGATACGGCAGTGACTGGCCTGAACGCCAAGGGCGTCGCGATGACAATCTACGAGGGCATGGGCATGGACCCGAACGGCGTCTGGCGCGCGCCTGATGGTCGCGCCGCGCTGGCGTGGTTCGCCGATCCGGAAGGCAATTGCCTGATGCTGTCGCAGCACAATTAAAGGTCGCGCAACTCGCGGCTGAGTTCCTCGACGCTCGGACCCTTTTCGGCCAGCGCCTCCATGTCCTGCTGCACCCCGCGCAGGATGCGGGCGAGATATTCCTTGGTCAGCAGGCCGCGCTCGGCCCCCGCCTGCCGGTCAGGGGTATAGGCCTCGATGTCGGCGCGGCTGATTGTGCCCTTGGCATCAAGCAGCCGTTCGACGGTGTCGAGCCGTTCGCGCAGCACCGACACTTCGCCTGCAATCGCCATCACGATCGACAGGGTCCGGTCGGTGGCGGGGTCGTTGAAATAGGCGGGGCGCTTGCCCTTCGCCTTGGCTCCGGCGCGGGCAATATAGTCCACGTCGTCGGTCATGAAACTTTCCCGAGCGAAGTCGAGGGACTAGTTCGAGCGAAGTCGAGAACGAGCACATGCGGCAAGAGCCTCGACTGCGCTCGGCATAGTCCCTCGACTTCGCTCGGGAAAAGGGTGAACGGCATCATGCTGCGTGCTTCCACGCCCCATAGGCATTCCACACCGCCGCGCGGCCGTGATCCTCGACGCCGGTATCCTGGCGCGGAAATATCTCCTCATCGACCACCGCGCGGACGCCGGTCACGAACAGGCTGTCGCGCGGCAACCCCGCCTCGACCATGATCGATTTGAGGTCGAGGCCGTGCATCGCCGACCAGAATGGCTCGTTGTTGTTGAAAGCATCCCAGTCGCGGATGAATTGTTCATAGAGCGGCATCTCGTCCGAATATTGCGGCTGTTCAAGGTGGAGCATCAGCCCGCCGGGGGCCATGACGCGAACTCCCTCGCGGATAATCCTCGGCAATGCAGTGCCCGACAATTCGTGCAGAAACATCGTCGTCTGTACCCAGTCGTAATGACCGTCGGGATAGGCCGACAAGTCCTCCGCATTCATCTGGACAAACTTCAGATTATACGCCCCCAGCGACTGCGCGCGCGCATGGCCATAGCGCAAGCTGGGCGCAGCGGTGTCGATGGCGATCACCTCGGTGTCGGGAAACGCCAGCGCGAGTGGCACGATATTATGGCCGATAGTCGCGCCAATATCGAGGATGCGTTTGGGCGTCCAACCCGGGCGTTCACGCTTGATCCAGTCGACCAGCGCCGCGCCACCACCGTCATTCAACGCACCCAACCCCCCGCCGGTGGTCGCAAAAATCCCGCAATCGTAATTAGCGCCCGCCGACACGTCACCGGGGCGCTCCTCACCGTGATAGCTGCCGGGCATACAATGAATATCGATGGCGGACTGGTAACGCGGCACGGCGACCGACGGGTCGAGCACCAGCGTGTCACGCCCTTCATTATACTGACGGGCTTTGGCATCCAGTTCATCCAACTGGCGCAGTACCATCGAGCGCCCGTTCTGCTGACGCATCTCCATCGAATTGCGCTTCAATGCCGACCAGTAGCGGTGCCACGGATCCTTGTTCATCGCATGGCGGATCTCGAAGCGATCCTTCGGCTCGCGACCATGCTCGGCATTGAACGCAGGCAAGACGCGGGTGTCGTAAGCGAGCTTGTTCCCCGCGCTGAACCCCGCCAGCGCCTTGTTGAGATTGGCGAGAAAGTTGAACCGCGCCGCTTCGTCATGTGCGACTTGTGGCGACACACCGTGACGCGCGACGGCGCTGTATGGGGGCGGGACATCGGTGGCGCTCATATCAATCCGTCCTTTGCCAATCTTTCGATAGTTTCGGCCTGCACCCGGTTGAAATGGTCGCGGTCCGGCACTTTGACAACGCCGCGGTCAATCAGCGCATCGGCCAGTTGATGCGAAGCGGCTGCATAGGTCGCAGCGAATAATTCGGTGCGCTGGCGCGACAGATAATTGGTCATGCCGGGCTTGCGGCGGGCTTGGCGCAACGCGGCGATGTCGATGTCGGCGAATGCGGTGAACGTCTCGCCAGTGTTGCTTTCGGCGACGACATTGCCCTTCCAGTCGACGACCTGAGAATTGCCGTCGGCGCTCGCCTGTGCGCCGCCCGTGCCGGAGATCCCTGCGGTATTCGCCGAGACGACCCACGCCATATTTTCGAACGCGCGCGCTTGCTTGGCGATCATCTTGTTGGTGTCGAGCGGCGACCCGATCTCGCTCGACGAATGGACAAAGACCTCGGCCCCGCGAAGCGCGTGCGCGCGGGCGATTTCGGGATAAAGGATTTCCTCTGACGCGATGGCCGCGAGATTACCGATCTCGGTCCGCGCGACAGGAAACACCCCGTCCAGCCCGTAGATGTCGAGATATTTCGACCAGACATCATGCGGCGTCGGTGCATACATTGAGTTCAACCGCCGATAGCGCAGCACGACATCGCCCGAGGGCGCAACGACGAAGCTGGTCTGGAAATACAGGCCGGGAAAATGCGCGTCGGTCTCATACGCATTGCCCGCGAGGAACAGCTTCTGGCCCTGAGCGACCTTGCCCAGCGCACCATATTCGGGGCCGTCCACCGCCCACGCCGCCGCCTTGGCGAAATCGGGGATCGAAACGCGCCACGGATAGGACGAGAACAGATATTCGGGGAGTACCGCCAGCTTTACCGGCGATCCGCCATATTGCTGGATAAACGCCGCTGCCCCGCGCAGTTTGGCCGCAACCTCGCCGATCATCGCCAGCATCGCCGCGCGCGGGTCGGGGGCCTTTTCGACCGAATGCGCCGCGAGTTGCAGCGCGAGCGCGGCATACGGCTTGTCGGGTGACTTAAGGTTCAACACTCCACTCCTTGCCGCCAACGGTGCGACGATTATCCCCGCCAGCGCAAGTCGGCGGTCGATTTCCATCGTTAAAGACCGAGCGCCCCCGGGTTCATCCGCCCTTCCGGGTCGACGTCGGCTTTCACGGCTTCCAGCACCCGCCAGCCGCGCGGGTCGGTTCCGGCTTTCAGCGGGTACGTTCGCCCGATCTGGAAATGCATCCCGTCCGCGTCACTGAAAATACCGATGACCCCTTGCCGCAGCTTCTCGACCAGCGCCCGCGCTTCGGCATCTGGCGGAAAGCGTTTCAACTTTGCCCAATGCGCGGGTTCGACCGAGCGGCGATGGATTTCGCCCAGCGCATCGGGCCAGTAGAATACCGGCTCGATCAGGAAACCGGTCTGCGCGACGGTCAGGAACATATAACCCGCGCCGACGCCCAGCCGATCCATGTCGGCGGCGTGATCCTCGAACAGCGCCGTAATCGCATCAATCGCCCCCAGCGCCTGTGAGTGCCGCACGATCCCGTGCACCGGCACCCAGCGTTCGCCATCCGGCCCGACCATCGAATTGACCGGCGGAAACGGATTGGCGCGCAAGACTTTTGGAATTGTGTTTTCGACCGCGCGCCCGCCATGGTCGGCAACGATCCGGCCAATCCGCGCCATCCGCTCGTCGGCATCCGACTGCGTCAGCCCCTCGGCAATCAAATGGATCGAGAATTTGGCATCGTCGAGAAACGAGCGTCCGGCAGCAACAACCTTTGCGCCTTCCTTCAAACCCTTCCAGAACCCGCCCTGTGATTTCATCATGCCGACAAGCTGCTTGGCATCGGTCGCCAGACTGTCGCGCTTCATGCGTTGTGCTTGCAGGAACGGGTCAAAACCGAAACTTTCGGACGCCAGACCACTGCG
This sequence comes from Sphingomonadales bacterium, assembly GCA_031386545.1. GTDB lineage: Bacteria > Pseudomonadota > Alphaproteobacteria > Sphingomonadales > Sphingomonadaceae > Sphingomonas_O. Next base: position 12,141 of record JANNCK010000262.1, on the reverse strand, counting down.
CGCGATCTCGCTCATCACCGCGCAAAACTGCGGCGGCGCGTCAAAAGCAAAGCTGCCATACGCCAAGCCGTCGGCCTCTCGGATAAGCGAAAGCGTAATATGCGCCTTAATCCCGAACGCCCCCGCATCCGCCGCAAACAGGCCGGTCAGATCAGGACCATAAGGACGTAGAAAACCATTGCCGGTCGTCACCACGGTCCCATCGGCGAGCACGACGTCGAAACTGAGTGCGGCGCCCGCCATCGTCCCGCGCGCCGCGCCCCAGAACAGCCCGTTCTGGCTCACGCCCCCGCCGACGCTCGCCTTTATGCCCGACAGTGACCCCCACAGCGGCGTCCGCAACCCGCGCGGGTGAAGTTCGTCGTACAGCGCAGCCCACGAAATGCCTGCCTCGACCGTCACGGTCATATCGGTCTCGTTGACTGCGATGATGCGGTCCATCCGCCCCAGATCGACGATCAGCGCACCTGCGTCCGCAGGTACATAGCCCGAAGTGTAGCTCATCCCGCCCCCGCGCGGAACAATTGCAAGACCAGCTTCACCAGCCAGCTTCAGTCCCGCTGAAAGCACGTCGATGCTGGCAGGCCGGAATACCGCAAAGGGCGCGGGGCCAGCCGTGAACACATCCTCTGCATAAAACGCGCATTCGGCGACGTCAGTAATGAGCGACCCTGCGGGGAAACGGTCCTCGATGCGGGGTTCGGCAAGCGTCGCCATCAGGCTAGCGCCGCCTCAACCTTGTCACCTGGGGCAGTGTTTTGATCCGGATAGCGCCCCATCGTCAGCAACAACGCCCCGCCCGCGACGAACAATCCCGATGCCACGGTCAACATCAGATCATAGCTGCCCGCGCGGTCGCGGACGATGCCGTAAACCAAGGGCGAGATTGCCGAGAACAGCCCAAACGGCATATAGAGCATTCCGTAAATCCGCCCGAAATGCGCTATCCCGAAATAACGCGCGGCAAGGAACGCGATGAGATCGCTTTCGGCCCCGGCGGCAAAACCGAGCAGGAATGCCGCGACCGAAATCGCCATCACGTCGCTGCTCGTGCCCATCAGTAAATAACAGGCAAGGGCGGGCAGGCACAGGACCGGAAAGCCGATTGCCGGCCCCCAAACCCGGTCGAGCAGGAAGCCGACACCGACACGCCCGACCAGCAGGCCGAGGCCCACAATGCTCATCATCCCCGCTGCCGCGCCGATGCTGAAACCGTGATCCATAACTATCGGAATCATATGAATATGCGCGCCACCATAGGCGAGGGCGATCAGCAGGATCGACACCCATAGCGTCCAGAACTGGCGCGTCCTGACCGCCGCGCCAAAGGTCATGCCCGCGACTTTGCCGTCGGCAGTCGCAAGCGCGGCAGGGCGTTCGTCGGGGCGCGGCTCGCGGAACAGCGCGAGACAGACCGGGAGCGCAATAAGCAACGGCAGCAACGCAATGATCGGGAACATCGCGCGCCAGCCGAAATTGGTAATCGCCCAGACCGCGAGATTGGGGACGATCAGCGCCGCGGCGCTTGTGCCGATCAGCATGATGCCGAGCGCCAGCCCGCGGTTCTTCACAAACCACAGGCTGATCGCGCGGCTCCACGTCAAGGGCGTCGAGCCGATGCCGACAAGGCCGACAAAGAACCACAAGGCGTAATAGCCAAACAGCGATGCGGGAATGAAATAGAGCGAGGCGAACGACACGACAAAGCCGACGAGCGACCATAAAGCAACGCGACGCACGCCGTATTTATCGGCGAGCCAGCCGATCACCGGTGCCATCAGCGACGCGGTAATCCCGAATACGGTTATCCCGGCGCTGACCTGTCCGCGGTTCCAGCCGAATTCTTCCTGAAGCGGTTTGAACAGCGCGCCCAATATGTTGAACGGGATCGGCGATGCGCCGCACATGACGCCGAGGAACGCGGCGGTCAGGACTTTCCAGCCTTTGCCGAACTCGCTCAAGCGACCCGCTCCAGCGACACCAATTCGAATGTCGAGTTCATATAGCCCTCCACTTCGCCCCGGACATAGGTGAACTCGCCGTCGCGGGTCAGCCACATGTCATAGGCAGGATGATCGTTGGTCAAGCCCACAAAGGCAATTCGGTAACAGTCGAACGTCCCGGCCTTCACCGTCACTGTCTCGTCACCGACATAGCGCAGTCCGCTGCCCGAGGTATGGATGAACGGCCCTGTCGCCCCGAAATGATGGAGTGAATGGATGAGGTTGCGCCCGAAAAACTGGGTGTGCCCCGGCCCTTTGTCATACGGAAAGGTTGCCGCCAGCCAGCCATCACCCTGCACCGCATGGACGCCGAACCCGCGTGTCGGACGCTGGATGGGGTAACGCTGCGAGATGCGGCCATAATCCACACTCCAGCTTTCGCATTCAGCCTCGGTATCGGTGAAGCGGAACCAGCCAGTGCCGGTTACCTCTCCTTTGGTCATGATCCGCACATAGGCGTCGTGTGGATGGAAATCGGGATGGACCGAAAGGGTGTTGTCGCGGACGACGTCGTCCGTGCCGCCTGCCCCGGACCCCGATCCGGGGAATTGCATTTCACAATGCGCTGAAAACACGCGCACCCCGTCGGCTCCGCGGGTGATTGACCATTCCTCGAAGCCCCAGACATCGCCGGTCAGCCGCGCGATATACTCGACCCGCCCGCGCATCCGGGGCAGCGGTGAAAAGCTCATGGTTGCCTTGCCCGGATCTTGGCCATCAGAATTTATATTTCGCGCGCACGAGCACTTCGCGCGGGCGGTTGAGATAGGTGTAGTTCGACAGCGACGATTGGACGAACGTCCGGTCGAGACAGTTGGTACAATCGACCGCAAGCGTCCATATGTCTCCGACACCCTTCAGGGTCAGGCCGGCGTTCACCTGCCACACCGATGGGCTGAGCGAGCCTGTGATGATGTTGCCGGCGAGCGGGTTGGCGGGAAAGGTGCCGTTCGGCCCGGTTATACCGCCTGTAAAGAAGGTCAGGTTGTTCGTGCCGGTTTCGACCGTTGTCCGGTAGCTGAGGTTGACTGACGGCGTTAGCGACATGCCGCCCGCGAACGGAATTTTATAGCTTGCCCCATAGGACAGCGTCCAGTCGGGCGTGCGGACAGGCGAGGCGAGATTGCCGCGCGCATCGACAATACCCGCCGCACACGCCGGCGCATTGTTTGCGGGCGTACCCGCCGGGGCGGTATTGCCTGATCCCGGAACCTGTCCGGCAGCAAGCTGGCCGCGACACGCCGCCTGTTGCAGCGCGACCGACTGGATGCCGAACGCATCGGTGGCCGGGGCATTCGGATTAAGCAGATATTTGTCGTCCTGATAGCCGATATTGGCAAAGAAATTAAACCCGTCGAACGGCACTACAACGAATTCCGCCTCGATCCCGGTATTGCGATAATTGGCGAAATTGCGCGTGATGAAAGTGATCGCCCCGGTCGGTCCGACGAGCGCCGATGGCGTTTGCAGGTCTGTCACGTCGGCGCGATAGACTGTTATATTAGCGCGCAATTTACGGTCGAACCATTCAGACTTAATACCCGCTTCATAGCTCCACACCTTTTCCGGTCCAAACGGCAGCAACTGGCTCGCCGCAGTCGCGCGCGCGTTCCAGCCGCCGGATTTGAAACCGCGCGTCGCGCTCGCAAACAACAAAATATCGTCGGTCGCTTTCAGGTTGATCGCAAAACGCGGCGTCCACAGCCGGGTGTTTTGTGTCGTCGGTATGAACGCAGCGGTCGGCACCTGCGGTGGATTAACCACCATATTGGCATTGTCGATGCAGTTTGCGGGAAGCGCGCCGCCTGCATTGCAGGCTGTGCGATTATCGCGGATGTCGAACACCTTTTTTTCATCGGTGTAGCGGATGCCCGCCGTCAGGGTCAGGCGACCAATGTTGACATCGGCCTGGGCATAACCCGCAAAGGCCGTTGTCTGGTTGCGTAGCGTTCGGTCGGCAAGCAGCAGCCCGATCCCGCCCGGCACGTTTGCGTTGAAGATCGAGAAGACATCGGCGAAATCGGTGCGGTTGCGTTCGTTGTAATAATAGGCACCTGCGACGTAGTCGATCAGCCCATCACCTAGCGACCCGTTGAGCTTCACTTCTTGGGTGAATTGTTCATGCAGACCATCGTTCAGGATGGTAAAGCCACCGCGCGGAAAGCCACGCACGATCGGGGTCGGCACGGCAAGGCTCGGCCCGCCGCGTCCATCAAAAAAGTCGAGCGCGAACTGCTGGCGCAAATGGACATAGCCAGTGATGAGCGAGAGCGTTGTCTTCGCACCAATATCGAATTCGAGCGTCGATGTGACGAGGTTGTTCGCTGCACGATTGCCCTGCCCATAGGTCGCCTTGCGTCCGGTGATGTTGAGTGGCGCGAACGGCGAGGGCGACAGCGTGTTCCCGTTGTGCAGCCCCGTCGTCGCAAAACGGCCCGAACAATCGGCGGGGTTTATAGGATTGCAGACGAAATTCAGGATGTTCTCGCCGTTCGCCTCGATGTGCGCGAAACTGGCATTCCAGCGCACTGTTGGTGACAGATCGCCACGGATACCGAGCCGCACGCCCCAGCCGTCGTCGTCGTTCATCCGCTGGCCGGTGGTGACGTTTCGCACATAACCATCATCGTCCTGCCAATATCCCGACACCTTGATGCCGAACGTCGGCGCAAGCGGCACATCGACCGAGGCACGGACCATTTTCTTGTTGTAACTGCCATAGCCGACCTCGGCATAGCCGCCGAAGTCAGTGCCGGGCCTACGCATGATGACGTTGATCGCGCCACCGGTGGTATTCCGGCCGAACAGCGTCCCCTGCGGCCCGCGCAGCACTTCGACCCGCTCGACGTCGAACAGGCTCAAGTTGTTCGCATTCTGGCGGCTGATGTAGATGTCATCGACATAGGTGCCGACCGGCGGGTCGAAGGTTGCAATCGTTTCGGTGTTGCCGAGACCTCGCAGGTAATAGGCGTTGGCCGACCCCAGCCCGGTGTTGTTCTGCGCGACCATATTCGGGATATATTGCCCAAGGTTGAGCGTATTGGTGATGCCTTGTGCTTCCATCTGCTCGGATGAAAACGCCGAGATCGCAATCGGCACATCCTGCACGCGCTCTGCGCGGCGCTGGGCAGTGACAATAATATCGCTCACCCCTTCCTCGCTGGCGGGTGTCGAGGCGGGTGCCTGAGCCCAGAGCGGTGCAGATACGGCAAGCGCGAGCAGTGCAACACTCGATTTCAGCGAATTGCCCGACATAAAATATCTCCCTTGCGTGCGGTCGTCGCCCCAGCCCGGCTGGTGTCATTTTTATAATTTGTCCGGACAAGTTTTCACGGCTAGGCTGCACTGTCAAGTCGTCAACCGGGGTTTGCGCTGCATGGATATTGCTCAATATGCCTATCCAACGCTCGTTTATGCGCATCTGCTGTTGTTCGTGCTGTGGCTGGGTGCTGACGTCGGAGTCTTCCTGCTCGGCCAGCATTTCCGGAGACGCAACACCTATACGCTCGACCAGCGGATCGCGCTGCTCAAACTCCTTGTCATCGTCGACCTGACGCCGCGCACGGCATGGGCGCTGATGGTGCCCTTGTCGTTGACGGTCTCCTATGCGGGTGGCTGGTGGGACGTGCCGGTCGCCATTGTCGGGGCCGCATGGGCAATTGCCGCATTTTGGCTATGGTTGGTTTTCGACGCACACGCGCACGACATGACGCCCCGCGCCGCGCGCAACCGCAAATGGGAGGGGTGGCTGCGCTATATGCTCTGTGCCGGCTTTCTCGTGCTCGGCATTGTATCGGTTATCACCGGTCATCCCATCGCTGTCGGTTGGCTGGCGTGGAAAGCATTGCTGTTCGGCCTGATTTTCGCCGCCGCGATCATGATCGATGTGACGTTTAAGCCGGTCGGTGCGCTGCTTGGCAAACTACTGTCCGGGGGGTCGAGTGACGCGACCGAACTGCCGCTCCTTCGCGTCATGAACAACACACGCTACTGGGTATGGACGGTTTATGCGTTGCTGGTCGTCACTTCGTGGCTAGGCGTTGTTAAACCGGGTTGACCTATACAAGTTGTCCGGACAAATTAGGCGGACTTGAGGAGTTGAATTGAAACCGTATCAAAGCCTGTTGTTCGTCCCCGGCAGCCGACCCGAGCGTTTTGAAAAGGCGCTAGCGTCGGGCGCCGACCTTGTGACGATTGACCTCGAAGACGCCGTTGGCCCCGCCGACAAGGACGAGGCGCGCGCTGCGGCGCTACAGGCAATGGGGAGTCCGCGTCTGGGCATCCGAATCAATGGCGTTCGGACGCGGCAGGGATTGTCCGATCTCGTCGCCATTGCCGCTGCGGACACCCAGCCGCCATTCGTGATGATCCCGATGGTCGAGGCGGAGGCCGAAGTCGAAATCGTCCGTGCCGTGCTGCCCGGTGTCGCCCTGCTTCCGCTGATCGAGACCGTAAAGGGCTTGCGCGTCGCCGACGCCATTGCCGCAGCGCCGGGCATCGGCGGCGTCATGCTGGGCGGTGCTGATTTCGCCGGCGAGCTCGGCGTCGCCATGTCGTGGGATGCACTCTACGCAGCCCGCGCGCACATCGTGATGGCGTGCGCGGCGGCAAAGGTACCGTCAATCGACGTCCCCTATCTCGATCTCGACAATCTTGACGGCCTTGCCGACGATGTGAGCCGCGTGAAGGCGATGGGCTTCACCGCCAAATCAGTGGTGCACCCCAAACATATCGACGTTGTCCACCGCGTCATGCGTCCGACTGCACAGGAAATCACCGAAGCGCATGAGGCCGAAGTCGCCTATGCCGCAGCAGGCGAGAGCGCGGTGCGCTTCAAAGGCAAGATGCTCGAAGCGCCAGTGATGGCGCGCTACCGCAGGATTTTGGAACTACAGGGAGTTGGCAATGCGTGACGGCGTGATCGAGGTGGCCCCGCGCCGCTTCCGCGAAAACTATGGTCGTTATTACGAGGAATTCATTGAGGGCGACGTGTACGAACATCGCCCCGGCCGGACGATCACCGATTATGACAATGTCAGCTTCACCCTGCTGACGATGAACACGCATCCGGCGCATTTCGACTATCATTTCGCTGCACAGACCGAATTCAAAAAGCCACTGGTGTGCTCGCCGCTCACCGTCGCCCTGATGGTCGGGATGAGCGTGTCGGATGTCAGTCAAAAGGCTGTCGCCAACCTCGGCTGGTCGGAGATCAAGCTCGTCCACCCGCTATTCCCCGGTGATACGCTCTATGCCGAGAGCGAAGTGCTGGAAAAACGCGAGAGCAAGTCGCGCCCCGAACAAGGCGTGGTGACAATCAAAACCATCGGCAAGAACCAGGACGGCGTGGTCGTCTGCACGTTCAGCCGCACCTTGCTCATCTGGAAAAAGGGCTTCGGCCCGATGGACTCATAAGTCTCCCGACTTCCCCGAGCTTGTCGAAGGGTTTTTCGAAACAAGCAACCACAGGCTTCGACAAGCTCAGCCAAGTCGGCAGAAACAGGATTTGAATATGGCAGCTGCATCCAACACCTACCGCGCCCAGATGGACCCCGACGAGGAAGCAGCCTTTCTCGAAGCCATCGACAAATGGGTACAAAAAGAAGTCCGCCCCGTCGTGATGAAGCATGACCACGGTGACATCTGGCCCGCCGAACTGGTCGCCCAAATGGCCGAAATGGGACTGTTCGGCGCAACCATCGGGCAGGAATATGGCGGACTTGGTCTGCCCGCCGTCACCTATGCCAAGATTGTCGCGCACATTTCGTCATACTGGATGGCGATTACCGGCATTTTCAATTCGCACCTCATCATGGCGTGCGCGGTTGAACGCTTCGGCACGCTGGAGCAAAAGGCAATATGGCTGCCCAAATTCGCCAGCGGCGAAATCCGCGGTGGCCTCGCACTGACCGAGCCGAACGCGGGTACCGACCTGCAGGCGATCCGGACAACAGCCGTCCGTGACGGTGACGACTATGTCATCAATGGCACCAAGACGTGGATTTCAAACGGTATCAACGGCAGCTGCTTTGCCCTGCTCGTCAAAACCGATCCAAAGGCCGACCCGCGCTACAAGGGCATGAGCCTGTTCATTGCGCCCAAGGGCGATGGCTTCACGACCGGCAAAAAATTTGAAAAACTAGGCTATCACGCCATCGACAGCGCCGAATTGATTTTCGAGGATTACCGCATCCCCGCGGCTAATCTGATCGGCGACGTCGAGGGACAGGGTTTTTTTCAGGCAACTGGTGGACTGGAACTCGGACGTATCAACGTCGCCGCACGCGGTGTGGGACTTGCCGAAGGATCGCTGCGCCTCGCGACAGAATATGCCCAGCTTCGCCAGACAATGGGCAAGCCGATTGCCGAACATCAGGCGATCCAGCTCTATCTCGGCGAAATGGTCACCCGCGCCCGCGCCGCACGCCTGCTGACTTTTGATGCCGCCGAGGCCTATGATCGCGGCGAACGCTGCGACATGCAGGCAGGAATGGCGAAGTATTTCGCGTCTGAAGCGGCGGTCGAAAACAGCCAGACGGCGATGCGGATTTTCGGCGGCTACTCATACTCGAAGGAATACGAGATCGAACGATTCTACCGCGATTCAATGCTGATGTGCATCGGCGAGGGGACAAACGAGATGCAGCGCATGATCGTCGCCAAACAGTGGCTGAAAGCGAACCCAGCGTGAGGACCGCCCGAAAAGTGTCAGACGCTTTTTCCCGGCAACGAGATCGTGACACCGGGGCGGCCATTCCGGGGAGAAAAGTGTCTGACACTTTTCGGGCTTTGACGTGACTCTCCCCCTTACCGGCATCCGCATCCTGTCGTCCGAACAATATGGCGCTGGCCCGTACGGCACGATGTTCCTCGCTCAATTGGGCGCAGAGGTCATCAAGATCGAACCGCCGAAAGGCGGCGACAGCGCCCGCGCAACAGGGCCGTATTTCCTAGGCGAGAACGACAGCCTGTTCTACCAGACCTTCAATCTCAACAAGCGTTCGATGACGCTTGATCTGCGGACAGAGGCGGGCAAGGCCGTGCTGCACCGGCTGGTCAAAACCGCCGACGCCGTCACCAACAATGCGCGCGGTGACCTGCCAGCCAAGCTCGGCCTCGATTATGCCGCACTCGGGCAGATCAACCCGAAGATCGTCTGCGTCCACGCCAGCGCCTATGGCCGCACCGGCCCGCGTGCATCATGGCCCGGCTATGACTATCTGATGCAGGCCGAAGCCGGGTTCATGTCGGTCACCGGCGAGCCCGATGCCCCGCCAACGCGGTTTGGTCTTAGCATGGTCGATTTCATCACCGGCACGATGCTGGCGACCGCAACGCTCAGCGGGCTGCTCGAAGCCAAGGCGACTGGCAAGGGCCGCGATTACGACATCTCGCTGCTTGATGCCGCGCTCCACCAGACGAGTTATCCGGCATTCTGGTATCTCAACGAAAACCATGTCGTCGGGCGCGCGGCGCGTTCCGCACATCCGAGCGTGACCCCCAGCCAGACGTTCCGGACAGCTGACGGCTGGGTGTTTGTGATGGCGCAAATGACGAAATTCTGGACGCTGCTCGCAGACGCGCTGGGCGTGGCGCATCTGGCGACTGACCTCCGCTTTGCAACGATACCCGCCCGGCTTGAAAACCGCGACGCCTTGACCATAATTCTCGATGGCGTCTTCCTCCAGCATCCGACCGAATATTGGGTCGAGAAACTGGGTGGCATTGTGCCGGTCGCGCCGGTCTATGACCTTGCCCAAGCCCTTGATAATCCGCGCGTCGCCGACATGCTCGATACCGTCGATCACGCACAAGGGCCGCTGCGGGTGCTGTCCAACCCGATCAAGATCGATGGCGCACGCCTGCCCAACCGTGCCTCGCCCAAACTGGGCGTCGATACCGATGCGGTTCTCGACGAGGCGGGTTTCACGACCGCAGAAATCGCGGGTCTGCGGGCCAGCGGCACAATCTGATGGGCAAATTGTCGGGCATCAGGGTCGTTGACCTTTCGCTGTTCCTGCCCGGCCCGATGCTGACGATGATGATGGCCGACCAAGGAGCCGAGGTGGTCAAGGTCGAGCCACTCGCCGGTGACCCGGCCCGCGACCAAGCCCCGTTCGAGGGTGACCAATCGGTGTGGTTCAGGAACCTCAACCGCGGCAAAACCTGCCACCGCCTCGACCTGAAATCGGACGCGGGCCGCGCCGCACTCTGGGCACTGATCGACGATGCCGATGTTTTCGTCGAAGGGTTCCGCCCCGGCGTCATGAAACGCCTCGGCTTTGACTATGACGCTGTCGCGGCCCGCAACTCCCGCATCGTCTATTGCAGCATCTCTGCCTTCGGCCAGACCGGTGCGCTCGCCCACCACCCCGCGCATGACATGGCGGTACAGGCGATGGCGGGGTTCCTCTCGGTCAATGATGGCCCGGATGGCACACCGGTTGTCCCCGGCGTGGCAAGCGCCGATCTCGCCGCGAGCCTGACTGGGCTGTCCGCCGTCCTCATGACCCTCATCGGGCGCGACAAGAGTGGGCGCGGCGATTATATCGACTGCGCCATGTTCGACAGCCTGTTGCCGTGGTGCGCGCATATCGCCGGGAGCGCGATCGCAGGTGGTGAACCCCCGCGTTCGGCAAGTCAGCGCTCGCTCGGCGGTGCCGCCTTTTACCAAGTCTATACCACGTCCGACGCCCGCCACATCGTGCTGGGCGGGCGCGAAGAAAAATTCGTCGCCAATCTGCTGACCGCGCTCGACCGCTCCGACCTGATCCCGCTCGGTTCAGCGCCAGCGGGCGAACAGGGCGTGCTGATTGAATTCCTGCGTGCCACCTTTGCGACCCGCAGCTGCGACGACTGGGTCGTGTGGTTCGCCGACAAGGACGTCGCCTTTTCCCCCGTCCTCGATTTCCGCGAGGCGCTCGACCAGCCGCATGTTGCCGAACGCGGGCTGCTGATCGAGGGCGCCAAAAAGGAGGGGGGCGGCCACATGATTGGCCCGGCGATCAGGTTCCGGAATGGCTGAACTAGCCATCCACCTCGATATGCATGGCATAGGCAAAGCGATCACCCGGATGGTGGCTCGCCGAAATTTCAAACACGCGCCCCTTGGCGTCGAGGTAACAGCGCAAAATCCGCAGACACGGCGAACGGCGCGGTACCCCAAGCGCCGCTGCGATGTCCGCGCTCGCCGCGCACGCCTGAATATCCTGCGTCACCCGCGCGACGCGGACCCCGGCAAGTTGTTCGACCTGACGGAAAATCGTGTCGCCTTCGTTCGGCTCGATACGATCAACAATATCCGCCAGATCGGCGTGGAGATAGGCGTCGGTCAGCGCGATCGGCTCGCCGCCGCCGGCGGGCACTCGGATGCCACGAAACCGGAACCATGTGCCGCCCGCCGCCATGCCAAGCTGTTCGGCAATCGCCTTGGGCAAGCCACCCTCGGGCAAACGATCAAAGGCAAAGCGGCTGTCACGCGCGTATTGCAGGATTTCGCCCACATTGCTCAGCGGCTGGTGCAGGGCCCCGCCGCGTGCCGCAGGCGGCTGGATAACCGTACCCGACCCGCGCTTGCGCTCGATCAGGCCCTCCCCCGACAGCGTCCGCAACGCCTCGCGCACCGTGAACCGCGACACGCCAAAGCGGGTGCACAACGTATGTTCGGTCGGGAAGCCGTCGGGAAAACTGCCCGCCAGCACTTCCGCGCGCAGCTGGTCGGCAAGTTCCAGATAGCGCGGCTTGCGCGGTCCGCGCGCGGCCAGTGTCGCGACTGTTCCCAAAAAACCTCTCCTGCGGCGATATTATGACCGCCCCTGCTCAAACCGACACCCCGCTTATCGCGCGCCTTGCCCGGCATTTGCAACGCCCCGTGCCCGAATATGTCCGGACAAGAGCGCGGCTGCACTTGCTAGATTGGCTGGCGTGTGTCGCGGGGGCGCGGGGGTCGGTGGTCGGCAATGTTGCCCGCCGGGCTGGTCCCGATCCACTCGAACGTGTCGCGTACCTCGGCAATGTGCTCGAAATGGACGATGTGCACCGCACGGCGTTGCTTCATCCTGGCCCGGTTGTTTGGCCTGCGGCGCTCTCGGCAGCACGCGAAAGCGCTTGCGATTTTGGCGCGATGCTCGACGGAACC
>JANNCK010000243.1:0-8361 GCA_031386545.1 Sphingomonadales bacterium | reverse complement strand
AACGCCGGGTCCGCGTGAGGCGGTGCGCACGTTAGGAAGATATTCGACCAGCTTTTCAAAGCTCGTGACATTCAGGCGACTCAACGATTCGCCGCTCAGCGCCTGGATCGCGAGCGGAACACGGTTGATCGATTCTTCGCGCCGCGTGGCCGTGACGACGATGTCCTTTGGAACAGCAGAGGCGCTGTCGGCGGGGGTCGTCTGCGCGAACGCCGGCACGCTGCTAACACCGACTGCCCCAAAGGCGATCGCTGCGACTGATAGATTCCATTTGGCCTTCGTCATGTCGTTCCCCCGATACCGTGCCAATTTTCCTGGCTAACTTTTCGACCCCTCGCGGAGCCCGGTCAAAGGCTGAACGCCAGACTTGTCGATAACAACTGACCGATTTTTCGGCATTGGCAAATACAATTTTGCTATGTGGACTTACTGGCATGATGGAAAAATATCCGACGATGGCCAGTGGATGACCGATTGTAACCGTGTGCACGCACCTTTCGCAGGATGGTGTCGCGGCGATCATGCCGATCGATGCGAAACGTTTAACAGATTGCCAGAAAAGCTAACGCGACGGCAACCTAGTGCGATGCCTAGCGGGGGGGGCGATATCTGCCGGTTTCGGTCGCAGCGGGGGCTTTGGAAAATGTCGATCACTAACGAATTCGTGCTGCTGGTCGCGTCGGACGATCGCAAAGGAATCGTTGCTGCGGTGGCGAACTCGATCGTCAGCCAGGACTGCAACGTCGTCGAAAGCGCGCAGTTCAACGAAAGGACGACCGGCCGGTTTTTCATGCGAATGGCCTTCACCGGCCCCGCGAACCTGACCAAGGAGAGCTTCGGCGACGCGTTCATGCCGGTGGCAACCGCCTTTCGCCTCGACTGGCGCATTTATTACGCCAGTCAGAAAGCGCGCGCGATGATCATGGTCAGCCAAGGGGGGCATTGCCTCAACGACTTGTTGTACCGGACATCGACCAATCGGCTAGCGATGGACGTCGTCAGCGTCGTCTCGAACCACACGAACTGGCAACGCCGGGTCGAGCACGAAGGCATCCCCTTTTTCCACCTCCCGATCACGCCCGAAAACAAACTGGAACAGGAAGCCCGCTTGCTGGCGATGGTCGAGGAAGGCGAGATCGATCTGATCATTCTCGCGCGATACATGCAGGTGCTCAGCGACCAGCTCTGCCGCAAGCTCGACGGACGGGTGATCAATATCCACCACAGTTTCCTGCCCGGCTTCAAGGGAGCAAAGCCCTATCACCGCGCCTATGAGCGGGGAGTGAAGATGGTCGGGGCGACCGCACATTATGTAACACCCGATCTCGACGAAGGGCCGATCATCACGCAGGACGTGTCGATCGTCGATCATGCGGATGCGGTGGAAGATCTGATCGCCCAAGGGCAGGACACCGAGAGCCGGGTTCTTGCCCGTGCGGTAAAGCTCCACCTCGAGCACCGCGTGATGCTCAGCGGCAATCGGACGGTGATCTTCAAATGAGCGGCATCGCGGACAGCGAAGTCCGATTACTCGCAATGCTCGACCGTCTGGGCATCGCGTACGACCTACTTGAACACGAGGCGGTTTTCACCGTCGAGGAAAGCGGTGCGCTGCACGCGCGCATTCCCGGGTCGCACACGAAAAATCTGTTCCTGAAGGACGCAGGAGGTCGGTTTTGGCTGGTCAGTGCGCCGCACGACGCCTGGATCGATTTGAAAGCGTTGCCCAGTTCGATCGGGTCGAAGAAGGTGAGCTTCGGCAAGACGGATGACATGAAGCGTCTGCTGGGCGTCACTCCGGGATCGGTGACGCCACTAGCGGCGATCAACGACGCGGACCACAACGTCACCGTCATCATCGACAGCTGCCTCGCGGCGAGCAATCGGGTCAACGTGCACCCGTTACGCAATACGGCAACGATCGGCATGGCGGGAGCCGATCTCGTCGCGTTCCTGCAGGCGAACGGACACGGCGTCGCTATTGTCGACCTTACAAACTGAGCGCCTGAGGAAGAAGTGCTGCGCTATCAGCTGCGCGGCAGGGCACCGAACCGCATGATTAGCCAGCTGCGGAACACGGCGATTGCTGGGTCCGACAAATCCTCGGCGTGGAGTTTGAGATAATAGCTGTACCCGTCCTCGATCATCATATCGTAAGGCTTTACGAGGCGGCCAGCGGCAATATCATCGGTAAACATATCGACATCGCCCAGAAAGACCCCGCCGCCTGCCATCGCATATTGTGCAGAGGCAATTGCCGTATCGAACGCCAGTCCGCCGGTTGCTTCGAGATTCAGCCCGCATTGCCGCAGATAGGACGACCACAGCAAGTCGCGCGGCTCGCCCTCGAGTTTGAGATGTAGCAATTCCTGACTCGAAAGAAACGCTTCGAGCGAACATCCTGCAGCGTTTGCGGCCGCGGCTGGCGAGCAAAGCGGGGCAACCCGGACCATCCACAACAAATCGGTGACCTGATCATCGACGTTCGGCCGGTCGTAGACGATCGCCATGTCGAGGTGCGTCGGCGGCAGGCCGGTCACATGCGCACTCGACACGTCGATCCGCACATCGGGATGTTCGATGCGGAAATCGCGCAGCATCGGCATGAACAGCTGCTGGAGCAGCGACGGCGGAATGTGGATGCGCAGCGCAGGTCGCGTGACGCTGTCGTCGCGGATCGCATTCATAGTCTGTTCGATACGGTCGAACGACTTGCTGACCACCGGCAGCAGCGCTTCACCCTCCGCCGTCAGAGTCAATCGGGACGATTCGCGCAGGAACAGCGGCTTGCCCAGCAAATCTTCAAGCCCGATGACATGACGGCTGATTGCGCTCTGCGAGACAGAAAGCGACGCCGCACCAAGGGTGAAGCTCGAATTTCGGCCAACGGCGTCGAAAGCCCGCAATGCGTTGAGCGGCAGCCAGCGACGATTGATGCTGCTGCGGTTGGTAATGACCGGTTCCCTCCCTCGAATGCGTGCGACCGCTGTTAGCGCGATACGCCGATACATTGACATAGCCGCATTCGAAAATCCGATTGGCCGTTGCGCGGGCCATCGTTCAGTCTCGTGGATATTCGGCTTTTAGGGTTCTCCAATGGATCTGGTTCAGATCAGTCAGTTATTTAGCACGCGCCGCGTCGGCCACTGCCTGCCGGGCGGCCTGTACAACGATCCGCAGGTTTTCGATTTCGATATGAAGGCGATGTTCGGCACGCCATGGCTGATGGCCGGGTTTACCTGCGAATTGCCGAAGCCGGGAAGCTATGTCGCCCAAATGATCGGCAACTGGCCGGTCATCATCATCCGCGATCGCAACGATGCGATCCGCGCCTTTCACAACAGCAGCCGTCATCGCGGGTCTATTCTTTGCCAACCCGGGAGCGGGTCGAGCCCAAAGCTCGTATGCCCCTATCATCGGTGGACTTATGATCTCGACGGGTCGTTATTCGCGGCAAACCGGATGGCCGAGGATTTCGACAAGGCCGAACATGGACTGAAGCCGATCGCGCTCGAAATCGTCGAAGGAGCCATGTTCATCTGTTTTGCCGACGAACCCCCGGCATTCGACGATTTCCGTGAAAAGCTTACGACCTATACCGCGCCACACCGGTGGTCGGACGCCAAGGTCGCGTTTCAAAGCGTTCTGGTCGAACAGGCGAACTGGAAGCTCGTGATGGAAAACGGGCGTGAATGCTATCACTGCGCGACCGGCCACCCTGAACTCGCAAGGACATTCCCGGTCGGCATGTCGAAGCATTTCGATGTGGGTGACGATCAGGCGGCGCAACGCTTCCTCGACGACATGGCGACCAATGGCCTTGCCACCGACGCCGTCGAGGGTGACTGGTGGCAACTGGCGCGCTTCGCGCTGAGCGAAGGCAATGTGTCGATCACGATGGACGGCAGGCACGCCGTGGCCAGATTGATGTGCGACCTGAACGACGGCGCCGTCGGATCGATGCGGCTCGCCATCGACCCGCACTGCTTCGTCCACGCAACCGCCGACTATACGTTTATGTTCAGTGCAATGCCCGTCAGCGCCACAGAGACGCATGTCACCGGCAAGTGGCTGGTGCATAAGGATGCGGTCGAAGGAGTCGATTATGACGTGGGTCGTCTGATAGACCTTTGGAGCCGGACGAATCTGCAGGACAAGGAATTGGCCGAGAATAACCAGTTGGGCGTGAGAAGCCCGGGCTTTGCGCCGGGGCCCTATTCGCCCGACGCCGAAATGCTCGCGCTGCGGTTCACAGACTGGTACTGCAACGCCGGCACTGCCTTTCTGGCGGCGCATGACGGCTGATCGGGCCGCCCTGAGACCGGAAACGCTGGCCGTCGGGTTCGGCTATGATCCGGCAACGGGCATGGGCGCGGTCAAGCCGCCGATCTATATGACATCGACGTTCGTCTACCCATCGGCGCAGCATGCCAAGCATGTGCACGAAGCATTTTTCGACGGTACGGGTCCGTTGGTCGGCGAAACCAACCATATCTATTCTCGCCTCGGCCATCCCGGCCTCGACATTCTCGAAGCCCGGCTTGCCGCAATTGACGGGGCCGAAGCTGCTGTTGCCTTTTGCAGCGGCATGGCGGCGCATTCGTCGATCGCCTTGGCTTATGTCCGCCCTGGCGACAGTGTGGTGCACGGTCGCCCCATCTATGGCGGGGTCGATATGCTCTACAACAGCGTAATGCCCGAATTCGGCGCGCACGCTGCCAGTTACACAGACGGTACCGACCCAATCAATGTGCGCGCAGCCACCGATGCGGCCATGGCAAAAGGGACGCTCAAACTCATTATCGCCGAAACCCCCGCCAATCCGACGGCGGCGATTGTCGATCTCGACCTTATGGTCACCCTCGCTGACGAGATTGGCGCAAAACAGGGGCATCGACCGCTCGTCGTGGTGGACAACACCTTGCTCGGCCCGTTTGCCCAGCGCCCGATCGAACAAGGTGTCGATCTGTGCATGACCTCGCTCACCAAATACTGCGGCGGGCACAGCGATTTGCTGGCGGGCGGAATCACCGGCCGCACCGACCTGATCGACCCACTGAAAAAATTGCGCACGACCTGGGGCAATCACATCGATCCCTATACCGCCTGGCTCGTTACGCGCTCGCTTGAATCGGTGCATGTGCGCACCGAGCGCGCGATGGCGAATGCGCGGAGTGTGGCGGACTTCCTGCGCAATCACCCCAAGGTTGCGGGAGTCACCTATCTCGGCTTCCTCGCCGAAGGAACGCCGCAACGCGCTGTTTATGATCGCCAGTGCAACGCGGCTGGGTCGACCTTCTCCTTCCACCTCCACGGCGGCGAAGCCGAAGCATTCCGTATGCTTGATCAGCTCAAGCTGCTCAAACTCGCGGTCAGCCTCGGCGGCTCGGAAACCCTGATCTGCCATTCGGCCAGTACCACCCATTATGCCGTGGCCCGCGCTGCCCGTCTGGCCGGCGGCGTAACCGATGGCACGATGCGGCTGTCGGTCGGACTTGAACATGTCGATGATCTGATCGCCGATTTGCGCCAAGCACTAGAGGCAGTCTGATGGAACTGAACTTTACCGGCACCGATCTCTGCGCTGTCAGTGGCACCCACAGCCCCCCCGAAGCGCGCTATGACGTGGTTGTTGTCGGCGCAGGGCCAAGCGGCATTGCCTCCGCAATCGGTGCGGCCGAAGCTGGATCGTCGGTGCTGCTGATCGACGAAAACCCGGTTTCCGGTAGCTTGATGGGCAATGACACGCCGCTCTATTTCGGCGGGCGAATGACGGCGGCGACGCAGAACAGCGACCGCATGCTCGAAGCCATATTCACGAGCATGCCCGCGCTCGAAACGGCGATGGAGGCCGGGGTCGAAATCTTGCTCGCGACGACCGCATGGGGCGTTTATCGCAATGGTCCCGGCGTCGCGAGCCTGACCGAACAGGTGGTCGGTCTTGCCGATGCAGAGCGGTCATGGCTTGTCGGCTTCGACAGGATCGTGCTCGCCACCGGTGCGCGCGACCTGCCGGTGGCCTTTCCGGGATGGAACCAGCCCGGCGTGATGGGTGCCGCTGCACTGCAAATGCTACTGACGCGTTATGATGCCTTTGCCGGGAGGCGGATACTGATACTCGGGTCTCACGATCTGGCACTGGAAACTGCACTTCTTGTGCTGGACCGCGGCATCGAAATTGCGGGGCTGATCGAAGTGCGCGATGCGCCGCAGGGCAGCGCCGAGCTCGTGGCAAAGCTGGCAGCAGCCGGGATCACGATCCGCTGCGACCAGACAATTGCCACGGCCCATGGCGGCATCGATGGGGTCGAAAGCGCAACGCTGTCGTCAGGCGAAGGCATCGTTTGCGACACGGTCTGCGTTGCCATCGGCGTGGTCCCCGCAATCGAACTGGTCGACGCGATGCACGGGCCGCGCGCGCTCAACCCGGCGCGCGGCGGTTACATTCCGGCGGGCGAGGCCAATGTCTTCGCGGTCGGCGACTGCGCGGGATTGCCCGACACCGGTTTCGATCACATTGCCTACCGCATGGACTGGATGCGCGCGCTGTCCGCAGTTTGCGCCGACGACACCATCGTGTGCCAATGCGAAGAGGTCACGCGGGCCGACGTGGTCGGCGTTCAGCCGCCCAACTATCTCGCTCGACCGGCGCCGATGTGCGCTCGCTCGCTCGACACGTTGTTGCATGACGGCCCCGCCAATCCCGACCAGATCAAGCGCCTCACGCGCGCGGGGATGGGCGTGTGCCAAGGGCGGCGCTGCCGTGACCAGGTGGCAATGCTGCTCGCGCTCGAATCGGGCACCCCGTTCGGCGCGATCCCGCTCGCCACGCACCGTGCGCCGGTTCGTCCGGTATCGCTCAAAATCATGGCTGACTGGAACGAGTCCGAAGCGATGACGGCGGCATGGGACGTGTGGTTCGGTATCCCCACGCAATGGGTGCCCGTCGAAGATATCGGCACACCCCATGAAGACGCGCATCGCCGGATGCTCTACACCGGGATGTACGAATGAGCGGGTCGGAAGTCGTCATCGTCGGTGGTGGCGTGACCGGGCTGAGCGCGGGCTGGTGGCTCGCGCGCTCGGGCGTGAAAGTGACCGTTCTCGACAAGTTCATCGTCGGCTGGGAAGCATCGGGCCGCAACGGTGGCGGTGCATCGCACTATCAAAGTCCGCTTTTCGATGAAGAACAGCGGTTGTGGCCGCAGATGGACGACCTGCTCGGCTATCCGACCGAGCACCAGAAAGGCCGGATCATCATTGCGATGACCGAGCGCCAATGGGAACAATATCGCTTCGTCGCCGAACGGCACCACCGGCTCGCCCATCCGATCGAAGTGCTCGACGTCAAGCAAGTGCAGGAAGCCGTTCCGCTGGCAGGCGACACGTGTTTCGGCGGCGTGCACTACAAATTCGGCGGCCATGCCAATCCGCACCGCACTGTTCAGGCCTATGCCTGGGCCTTGCAGGATTTGGGCGGCACGATCATCCAGCATAGCCCCGTCACCGGTTTTGAAACGGCGGGTGGCAAGGTCACGGCAGTGAAGACGTCCACCTCGACCTATGGCTGCGATGCTGTCGTCGTGGCGGCAGGGCCGCAGATTCCGGCGCTGATGGCACAACTGGGGGTTGTCGTCCCGCTCGCCCCTGCGCGTGCCGAAATGATTATTACAGAACCGGCACCGATGATGCCGATCGGCGGCGTCGATGGGCACAAGCTCTATGGTCGCCAGACGATGCGCGGCAATCTCGCTTATGGCGGCGGTCCGCATGAATGGATCGATATCGACGAGCTTGGTCCCGAAGGGCGGCCCTCCACACCGCTGATGCGCAATCTTGCCAGCCGGCTCGCCGAACTACTGCCCAAGGCGGCGCACCTGAACATCATCCGCAGCTGGGCGGGTGTGATTGAAAACTCGCCCGACGGTCGCCCGATCATCGACCGGCTGCGTAGCCCCGACAATGTCGTCGTAGCGTCGATGTCTGGCGTAGGATTCGGCCTGTCACCGGCGTCCGGCCACGCCATCCGCGATCTGGTGATCGACGGTGCCTGCTCGTTCGCGGACATCGACATCCTGAAGCTCTCACGTTTTGACAACCTGCCGTCCGATTGGCGTGAAAAGCGCGGGTGGGTTCCGATCTCATGAGCCGGTATTCGGCGTTTGGATTGCTGCGCGGGGCGCTGAACGGGCAGAAGCATTGGCAACCCGCCTGGCGCGATCCGGACCCCAAGCCCGCCTATGATTTCATCATCATCGGCGGGGGCGGGCATGGGCTGGCAACCGCTTATTACCTCGCCAAGGTCCATGGCCTGCGCAACATCGCTGTGCTTGAAAAGGGGTGGATCGGCGGCGGCAACAC
>JANNCK010000226.1:0-4265 GCA_031386545.1 Sphingomonadales bacterium | reverse complement strand
CTTACGGGCTGGAACGGCTGGCGATGTATATCCAGAACAAGGATAGCATTTTCGATCTGGCCGGACCCCCGCGCCGCCGCCGTTCGAATCGGTTAGGCCGACTGCAGGTTCACTGCCGAGGTCTTGCCGCGCTTGTCGGTTTCGAGCTCGTAAGTGACGCGCTGGTCCTTATCGAGGGTACGCATACCGGCACGCTCGACTGCCGAGATGTGCACGAACGCATCGCCCCCGCCGCCTTCCGGTGCGATGAAGCCATAACCCTTGTCGGCATTGAAAAATTTGACTGTTCCGGTAATCATATCGGGCATTCCTTAGTCCGAATTGACGGGCATGATCCAAGTGCGGACCATCCCGGCGTCGTGAAGCAAGTTTAGGGACAAAGGGGGGCTTTAGGCGGCCCGATATCCGTCGCGAGCGACGTTCAGCCTGCTCTACATAGGGCATCCATAGCAAAATAGCAAAGACAAGCGCCGCGCATCACCGCGTGAACCAGATGTCGTCACTGTTGATATGATGTATCATTATGCGTAGGGCAGACTTAACACGTCAGGAGTTCCCATGCATAAATCCACTCTACTCGCCTCTGCTGCGCTCGTTTTGGTCGCATCACCCGTCCTTGCTGCCGACGCGCCGCCCGACCACCATGGGGGAGCGTCGAGCGAAATTATCGTCACCGCGCCGTTCGTGCGCGACCGCATCGACGTGCTGTCGGCGACGTCGGTAATTACGGGTGACGAACTCACGCGTGAGCTACGCCCGACGATCGGCGAGACGCTGGCGCACCAGCCGGGCGTGTCGGCGACTTCGTTCGGCCCCAATGCCTCGCGCCCCGTGCTGCGCGGGTTGCAGGGCGAGCGTGTTCGGGTCTTGAAAGATGGCATCGGCAGTATTGACGTCTCGAACACCAGCGTCGACCATGCCGTGGTCATCAACCCGCTGACGGCGGACCGCATCGAAGTGCTGCGGGGCCCTGCCGCGCTCCTGTTCGGGTCGTCGGCCATTGGCGGGGTTGTCAACGTCATCGACAGCCGCATCCCGCGTACCGTGCCTGTCGAGGCTATCCATGTCGACGGCATTGCGACCTATGGCAGCGCCGCCGAAGAGCGCTCGGCCAGCGCAAGGATCGACGTGCCCCTCGGCAAGTTCGTGTTCCATGTCGACGGCAGCTACACCAAGACCAGCGACTTGCAGATCAGCGGCTTCGTCTTAACCCCGGCCCTCCGCGCGGCGGCGGTGGCAAGCGGCGATCCCGACATTGCGGCCCTTGCAACCTTGCGTGGCCGGCTGCCCAACAGTGCGGCGCGGACGTGGGAAGTTGCGGGCGGCGTTGCCTATATCGACGAGCGTGGCAATCTGGGCATTTCATTCGGGCGTTACGATAGCCTGTACGGCATACCGGTGCGCTACTCGGTCGATCCCGCGATTGCCGCCGAGCGGGTGCGATTGCAGGTCAGGCAGGACCGCGCCGATCTGCGTGGCGAAATCGATATTGCCGAAGGGTTTTTCGAGCAGATCAAGCTGCGTGCAGGCTTTGCCGACTACCGCCATCAGGAGATCGAGGAGGACGGCACCGTCGCCACGACGTTCCTCAACAAAAGCATCGAGAGCCGCCTCGAATTCGTGCAGCGGCAAAAGGGCGTCTGGAAGGGCGCTTTCGGTATGCAATTGGCGATCCGCGATTTCGACGTGATTGGCGCTGAAGCATTCGTGCCCAAGAACACGACGTCCCAATTTGGCGTGTTCACCCTCGATACCTTTGACTGGGGCAAGGCCAAAGCGGAGATCGGTCTGCGTTACGAAAAGACGAAACTGCAAGCCGAGGCGAACGCGACGATCGGCAACCCGGCCTATGACCGCAGTTTCGATGCCTATTCGGGGTCAATCGGTGGCAGCTATGCGCTGGCCAATAGCGTCCGCTTTGGCCTGTCCGCATCGCACACCGAACGTGCGCCCGCTGCCGAAGAATTATTCGCCAACGGTCCGCACGCAGGGACACAGGCTTTCGAGATCGGCAACCCCAATTTCCGAAAGGAAGTCAGCAATGGCGTCGAGGCGACGCTGCGTGGCAGTGGCGAAGGCTGGAGCTTCGGCCTGGCGGGCTATCACAATTGGTTCAGCAACTTCATCTACGAGACGCCAACCGGCGCCATTCAAGACGATCTGCCGGTGTTCGAGTTTCGTCAGGCTTCGGCACGTTTTTGGGGGGTCGAGGCCGAGGCATCACTGCGACTGGGCCGATTCGGCGGCCTTGGCATCGTCGTCGATGGCATTGCCGATTATACCCGTGCGACAATTCAGGCTGCCGGCCCCGTCCCGCGCATCCCGCCCCTACGCTTGCTCGGCGGCCTCGAAGCACAGTCTGACATGTTCGACGCCCGCGCCGAAGTCGAATGGACCGCCGCGCAGAACCGCGTCGCCGCGTTTGAAACGGCAACAAAAGGCTATACGATTGTCAACGCCAGCATCGCCTTCCGCCCGTTTGGCAAGGACAGCGGGACAAGCATCACCGCGTCGGCGAATAATATCTTCAACGTTGAAGCACGCCGCCACGCGAGCTTCCTGAAGGACTATGCCCCGCTCAGCGGCCGCGATTTCCGCATCAGCGCGCGGTTTTCGTTTTAATCGCTAATCCACGTCGGCCCGGACTTGATCCGGGCCGCGGCTGCTGCTTCGCTTTGGACCTCCACAAAGCCAACCCAGCCCCGGCTCAACGTCGTGGCGACGTGCTTCAGCTTGTCCACATCCCGAACTAACTGACATCGCTCGTCGTTGCGAGCGTAGCGACGTTGGAGGGGTGAAAATGGTGCCCGGGGACGGGGTCGAACCGCCGACACTGCGATTTTCAGTCGCATGCTCTACCAACTGAGCTACCCGGGCACACGGCGCGTAAGCGTCGCGAAGGCGGGCCTATAGCGAGACCGCATCGTCCCTGTCCAGCCCAAGCGAATCCTGAGCCTCATCGGCGGGAGGACCGGGGATGCGGTAGCCGTCCCCCAGCCATTGCAGCAGGTCGCGGTCGCGGCACCGCGCCGAGCAAAACGGGGCGAGATCGGCTACCGGAGGTCGCGCGCAGATCGGACATTTCGTGCGCGGCGCCTGGGCTTTGGGGTCAAGCGGGTTCGGCATAGCAACCCGCCATGGCCATCGTCGCGTCACCCCGCAAGCCAATTGCCCCGCCCAGATGCCGCGCGAGACGGTCAAGCCAATCGGGATGCTGTTCCAGCACGGCCACGACTTGGGGGCGCGCGACGAGCGTCACCGCCCCCGTCCGCCCTTCGCGCTCGACCCCCCGCAACAGCGCGCGGGCGGCGTGGCCTGCAGTATCGGTAATTAGGTGCTCGATCAGTGAAGCCCGCGTGCGCGGTCGGATGACCTGCATAAAGCCAAAGCCGTTCACTGCCGTGCGTTCAAAGGGCAGCGGCAGCACCGCATCGAACGCAGCAGCAATGGCGATCCGCGCGTCCTTGCCACCCAGCGTCGGGAAATCCACGCCAATCGACCCGGCAAGCCCATAGGCCCGAATAGCACGTCCTACGGCCGTAGCAGCCGCGAGCGCGAGTTCGGCGAGGGGAAGATGCCCGTCGACATCGATCAACGTCATAGCGGGCGTCAGGCTGATCCGCAGGGTGCCCCCCGTGAACGCCCACACACCGGCCTGCGCGTTCTCGATCAGCTCGCTCCACCCGGCCGCTTCAAGGGCGTCGGCTTCATGCAAGGCTAGCACACGCACCGGGGTACCCGTCGCGCCGATCCGTTGCCGCAGGGTTGGTCCGTCAACGAGATCGCCCTCGGGTGCCGGACGCCCCTTGGCACGTTTGGCGCGGTCGCGTTCGGCAACAGCCTCGCGGACAATCTCGATGCGGACCTTTGCCCCTTGCGTCCACTCACGCAGCAACGGCTCGACCAGCACTTCGGTCGCATCCGCCAGCGTCACGAACCCGCGCCGCGCCGGAATCGCAATCGCCGTCAGCCGCCCCTCGACAATCGCCCCGGCGCGCGGCCCCGTGCCCTCGGGCTCGATCAGGGCTTCGACAATCTCGCCATCCTCGACCAGCGCGGCGCGGGCCTCGCCGATGCCGTCCTCGTACAGCCACTCGGGCGAGGCTGGTTCAGGCAATGTCGATCCCACAAGCCCGCAACAAATTGCGGGTTTCGAACAGCGGCAAGCCGACGACACCCGAATGGCTGCCCGCGAGATCGCGGACAAACGCCTCGGCCTTGCCCTGAATGGCATAACCACCAGCCTTGCCCCGCCATTCGCCGCT
>JANNCK010000217.1:0-4662 GCA_031386545.1 Sphingomonadales bacterium | reverse complement strand
ATGACAGATCAGCAGTTCCGGGTTCATCACTTCGATGTCGCCCGACATCGCGATCATCCCCGCGGTCACATCCGCCGGACCTGTCGCCGACAGCTGCAAACGCTTGGGGCCTTCGCCCTGCATCCGCAGCGCAATCTGCTTCACGTTCAGCACAATGTCGGTCACGTCTTCACGCACACCCGCCAGCGAGCTGAACTCGTGCAGTACATTCTCGATCTTGATGCTCGTCACCGCTGCACCCTGCAGCGACGACAGCAGCACCCGGCGCAGCGCATTGCCCAGCGTCAGGCCAAAGCCCCGCTCCAGCGGCTCGGCGATGAACGTCGCTATAGTCGTTTGCCATCCGCAAGGATTTTGCGGATAGCAACATCATGGCCGCCCCTATCCTCCCGCTTCTAGAGCGCAGCTTTCTGGCGAGTGAATTCGCCGCCGAGTACAACGCTTTCCGTGACTCTCCGGACGAAGTTGCGCTGATCGCCCGACTGACTTTGTGGGACGCCCGTCAGATACGCGGCGAAACCGCTATCGAGGCTGCCTTCATCGGGCGCTTTTTCGAGGACACTTGGGGTTACCGTCCCGACGGACACGGCCCGACTTGGACGCTGCAACAGCAGTTCGCCGTACCGGGCGCCGGACAGGGTGGCGCGCAGGGCAATGCTGACCTCGCCCTCGGAAATTTCGGTGAGGGCGGCACCGTCGTTCCTCAGGTTCTGTGCGAGTTTAAAGGGGTCGGGGCCGACCTCGACAAGCCACAGGCGCGCAAGGGCAACACGCGCTCTCCGTCGCGACAAGCCCTCGACTATCTGAGTTTCGCGCGCCGGGGCTTTTTCGAAAGCGCCGCCGTGCTGCCGCGCTTCGCCATCGTCACCGACATGAACCAGTTCCGGCTCTATTGGTACGACCGTGCACCGCAAAGCTTCCTGTCGTTCCGGATCAGGGGCGGCGATCTGTTCGACCCGTCCTCGCTGCTCAGCGACAGCGAGGAGGACCGCTTCGACCGGTTCCTGTTCTGGCGGCTGTTCAAACCCGACATGCTGCTCAGCGAGTTCGGGCGCTCGCGGCTCGAACGGCTGATCGAACGTCAGGGTGCCAATCAGAAGCGGCTCGAAAAAGAGTTCTACGTCGAATACAACGCCTATCGCGTCCGGCTGTACAACACGATCAAGCTGGCCCCGCTCGACGGCGTGACCGACCGCGACAAGCTGCGCCTCGCACAAAAGCTGCTCGACCGGCTGGTATTCGTCATGTTCACGGAGGACATGGGCGGGCGCGTCGCCTTCCCGCCGCATCTCTTGCGCGACATGCTGACGCGCGAAAGTCTCGACCGGTTCTACGAACCGGACGACACACGAATCTGGCAGAATATCCGCCGCCTCTTCCGCGCGATGGACGGCGGCGGCATGATCGGCGACGACCGCATCCACCGCTTCAATGGCGGCCTGTTCGAACCCGACCCGCTGATCGACCGGCTCGAACTGCCCAACCATCTGTTCTGCGCGCGCGGTCAGGGTCGCAATCCCGGCACCATTGCCGGCGAAAAGGAAACTTTGCTGTATCTGGCAGCGACGTATAATTTCGCCGCCGATGGCGACACCCAGAACAGCCTCGGCCTCTACGCGCTGGGCCATATCTTCGAACAATCGCTCGTCGAGCTCGAAATACTGGAGGCCGAGGCCGAAGGGCGCGACTCGCTCAGCCTTATTACCAAACGCAAGCGCGATGGTGTTTACTACACCCCCGAACCGATCGTGCTGCGTATCCTCGACGAAACCATCGGCCCGTTGTTCGCCGCATGGCGGGCAGAGGCGGGCTGGCCCGAGACCGACGACCCCGACGCCGCCGCCGCCGATGCCTATTGGGCGCGGCTGTCGGACATTCGTATTGTCGATCCTGCCTGCGGCTCGGGGGCGTTCCTGATTTCGGCCTATGGCTATCTGCTCGCCGAATTCCGTCGCGTCATGGAAAAACGGCTCGAACTCGGCTGCATCCGCAATCGAGAGGACGACGCCAGCCTGACCCGGGCCATCCTCGCCACCAATCTCTACGGCGTCGATATCAACCCGCTATCGGTCGAGATTACGCAGCTGTCGCTATGGCTGCATACGGCACGCGCGAATGAACCGCTGTCGCGCTTCGACCACACGATCCGCTGTGGCAACAGCCTGATCGACGGTCGCATTTACGACCGGGGTCCGCTCCAGCCGTCGATTATCGAACGCGTTGCCCCGTTCGACTGGGACGACGCATTTCCCGAAATAACGGTGCGCGGCGGCTTCGACGTCGTCGTCGGCAATCCGCCCTATGTGAAGCTGCAGCATTTCCGCCGGGTCTATGAGGAAACCGCGCTCTACTTGCGCGACGGTTTCGGGGGCGAACTCCCCTATGGCAGCACCCAGACCGGCAATTACGACCTGTACCTGCCCTTTATCGAAAAGGGCGTTTCCCTCCTCCGGCAGGGCGGACGCATGGGCTATATCGCCCCCAATCTGTGGCCGACGCTCGAATATGGCGAAGGATTGCGGCAATCCATCGTCGCCGGACGGCATCTGGCGCGCTGGATCGATTTCCGCTCGCATCAGGTGTTCGAAGAAGCAACGATCTACACCGCCATCCAGATTTTCACCGCTGAACCCAATGACGCCGTTACCGTCGCCTTCATCCGCGACGGCGATCTGGGCAAGGTCGATTGGACGGCCCCCGATGCGACCATCCCTTATGCCGAGCTCGACGGCGCCGGGGGGCCATGGCGGCTTGCCCCCGATGCGATACGTGCGCTGATGGGGCGGCTGGCGGGCACCTGTCGTCGTCTCGACGATCCAACTGTCACCAGCGCGATTTTCCAAGGATTGATCACCAGCGCCGACAACATCTACCACCTCGAAAAGCGCGCCGATGGCCGCTACCTCCACACCCCGCCTGCGGTGAAACAGGGCAACCGCCGCATTCAGCCGCCACCGATCGAAGTCGATATCGAAGACGCGATCATGAAGCCTTTGGTGTCGGGGGCCGAATGCAAACGCTTCATCGCGCCGACAACGACGACCTATCTTCTGTTCCCCTATTCAGTCGGGGAGGATGGCGCACGATTGTGGACGCCCGACGAAATGGCTGCGCGTTTTCCGCTCGCATGGGCATGGCTACGTCGGAATGAAGGAGAATTACGCGCACGAGATAGCGGAAAGAACGACGACGATCTGACGTGGTTCGGCTACATCTATCCGAAGAATCTCGACAAGCAGGAAATTCCGAAGCTCGTGGTGCCGAGGCTGGTTCCCTCGTTGCAACTTGCCATCGACACTAACGGCGCTTGGTATTGCGACAATGTCGACGTGGGTGGGGTCGTTCCCACTCGGCTGGACGATCTTCCCTACTTGGCGGGCATCGTCGGCGCCCCCGCCACCGACCTACTGTTTCGCTGGCTGTCGAAGCCGTTTCGCGGCGATTATCTCTCGGCCAACAAACAGTTCATTGCTCCGCTTCCCATCCCCGACGCCAGCGCTCCCGACCGCGCCGAAGTCTCGCGCATCGCCGAAGGCTTGCAACGCGCCTATACCGA
This sequence comes from Sphingomonadales bacterium, assembly GCA_031386545.1. Taxonomy (GTDB): domain Bacteria; phylum Pseudomonadota; class Alphaproteobacteria; order Sphingomonadales; family Sphingomonadaceae; genus Sphingomonas_O. The sequence continues at coordinate 1,106 of JANNCK010000217.1, read as the reverse complement.
ACGCGCGCGACTGCGCGTCGGTCTGGCCGAACGCCTGTCGGGCCTCGCCCGCCGTCGCCGCCCGCACGAATGGTTGCTGCCCGAAGTCCAGTCGAAGGCGCAGATCGAGGCCGAAGCGCCGCGTCTCGGCGGCCCCGAGGCACGCCGCAATTATGCCGACCGGTTGCAACCCGAACAGATTGAATCCGGTATCGCCCGCATCGATTCGATGATCCGGCTCGACAGCCGGTTTGAGGCGCGCTTCGACGATGGCGAATTGGTCTTCCTGATCGACGGCGCAATCGCCGCACGCGGCGTTTACGCCGACGCCCAACAGGGCGCATTCTGGCTGGCGCAGTGGCAAGCGGTCGCGCTCGCCTTCGAACCGAACGGTCGCGGGAACGGCAAACGGTTGATCGACCTGTTGCGCGCGATCGCGGACGAGGCACCACCTGCCGTGCGCGCTCAGATCATCGAGCGGCAGGGGCAGTTGTCGGTGCTGGCCGACGAGCTGCGCGAGCTGGAAAGCGCGCTGCATGAGATTACCTGCCGGTTGTTCGAGCTGACGGCGGCAGAGCGGCGGCTGGTCGAGGCGCGGTAGTTTTTGTTGGGAGCAAAAGGACGCGGGCAAAGCATGTCCTGAGCTTGTCGAAGTGGCCCGCGCCGTCGTCGGTCGGGCCGTGTGCGCCGCGCCTCCTGAGCGTGTCGAAGGGCGGGCTCGGCCGTGCCCAACGATAAAAGGCGCGTTACCTGTCGGTAACGCGCCTTTTATCGTAGGCCGGCTCGCTGTTGACTTTGCTTCTGGGCTTTCAGCCCATCAGCTCTGCTTCCAGCTTCTTCGCCATGTCCTCGATATTCTCCGGCGGCCATCCGGGGATGTCCATGCCCAAACGGAGCCCCATGCTCGACAGCACTTCCTTGATCTCGTTCAGGCTCTTGCGCCCGAAGTTCGGTGTGCGCAGCATCTCTGCCTCGCTCTTACCGACCAGATCGCCGATGTAGATGATGTTGTCGTTCTTCAGGCAGTTCGCGCTGCGCACCGACAGTTCGAGCTCGTCGACCTTCTTGAGCAGGTAACGGTTGAGCTGGTTGGTGTCGCTCTCGCTCACCGGCGCGCTGCCCATGCC
>JANNCK010000216.1:0-13077 GCA_031386545.1 Sphingomonadales bacterium | reverse complement strand
TTGTCCCGCCGCCAGTCACGATCACGATGCTGGGTGACTTTGCCAGCGGACGTAGCATCACGAAGGATTGGATGCCGCTGTCACAAATTGATCGCAACATGGCGCGCGCCGCGATTGCGGCGGAGGATTCGAAATTCTGTTCGCACAGCGGCTTTGACCGTCAGGCAATCGAAGCGGCGATCAAGCGGAATGCCCGGGTGACGTCGAAAGGACGCGGGGTCATTCGCGGCGGATCGACGATAAGCCAGCAAACCGCAAAAAATGCGTTTCTGTGGCAGGGCGGCGGCTACGTCCGCAAAGGGCTGGAGGCGTGGTTCACGGTCCTGATCGAAGCGATCTGGGGCAAGCGCCGGATTATGGAGGTTTATCTCAACATCGCCGAAACCGGCATCGCGACCTATGGCGTCAACGAGGGGTCGAAACGCTATTTCGGCCATGACGCCAGCAGGATGAGCGCAACCGAAGCCGCACGGATGGCCGCCGTGCTGCCCCTGCCCAAGAAGCGCGTCGCCACGATTCCAAAGGGGTTCACGCGCCGCTATGGCAATTCGATTGCGGCGCGTATCGGCGTGGTCCGCAATGACGGGCTGGACGCGTGTTTGAGACCCTGATCGTTTGAGCAACCCCGGGGCGACAAAGCCGGGGACGCCTACCCGATTTACATTGGCAGCTTGAAGCCCGGCGGCAGGGGAAGCCCCTCGGTCATCTTCCCCATTTCCTGACCGGCGACGGCATCGGCCTTTGCACGGGCGTCGTTGAACGCGGCGACGATCAAATCTTCGAGCATCTGCTTTTCCGACACGACAATCAGCGAATCGTCGATGGTAACGCCGATGATTCGGCCTTTTGCACTCGCGCGGATTTTAACGAGTCCGCCGCCCGAAGCTCCTTCGACTTCGATGTTGTCGAGGCTAGCTTGTGCTTCAGCCATTTGCGCCTGGACATTTTGCGCCATCTTTAAAATATCATCGAGCGAATTCATCGCACTGAACTCCGTTGTTCAAAATCATCAATAAGTTTAGCGCCCGGAAATGCCGCCAGGGCTGCCGCGACGATCGGGTCGGCAAGAATGGCATAACGCGCCACATTTTCGGCCGTGACTTCCTGTTCGCGCAGGGTCGGGGCTGCTGCGATTTCCTCGCTTGTGACGATCCAGTCGATGCCCGTTGCCTCTCGGAAGGCGATAGCGAGTTCACGCAGATCGAACGGACGCCGCAGGTTCAGGCCTATTTCGGGCGGTGCCCAGCGCGCAACGCTGGCTTCCTCCTGCAAGCGGTGCGCGAGAACGCGCTTGCCCGATGCTTCGACCAGCGCAACCAACGCCTGGTAAGTGGTGGGACCAGATGATGCGGCAGGTGTTTCAGCAGCCACCGGTGCCACGACGGCACCCGCTTCGATGCGTTTGATCAGGCTGGCCGGGTCGGGCATCTGGCTGGCATGGATCACCCGCAACAGCGCCATGTCGGCGGTCTGGTGCGGGTCAGTCGCGCGGGCAACCTCGTCATGCCCCTTAAGCAGCAGCTGCCACAGCCGGTGGAGCGTGCCGAATGACATCCCGTCAGCCCAGCGGTCAGCGGCGGCGCGTTCTTCGGCGGATTGGGCAGCATCGGGGGCCGCGCCCGCCTTTACCAGCGTGATGCCATGGACGATTTCGAGCAGTCCGCGCAGGACACCCGTCGGATCGACACCGAGATCGACCTGCTCGGTTAGCTTGGCCAGCGCAGCGGGAGCTTCGCCGCGCACCAGCACTTCGAACAAGTCGCGGAGCGCACTGCGATCCGACAGCCCGAGCATTGTGCGCACGGCTTCGGAAGTCACATGCCCGCCGCCATCAAGGTCGGCATGTGCAATCGCTTGGTCGAGGATCGACAGGCCATCACGCACCGACCCCTCAGCCGCCCGCGCAATCATCAACAGCGCCTGGGGATCGACATCGACTGATTCGGCTTTGGCAATGCCGGCAAAATGGCTGGCGAGCATTTCGGCCGGAATTCGTCGCAGGTCGAACCGCTGGCACCGCGACAGAACGGTCACCGGTACTTTTTGTACCTCGGTCGTCGCGAACAAAAACTTCACATGCGGTGGCGGTTCTTCTAATGTTTTCAATAGGGCATTGAAGGCATTCTTCGACAACATGTGAACTTCGTCGATGATGTACACCTTGTACCGCGCCGACACCGCCGAATAGCGTACCGCCTCGATAATCTCGCGGACGTCATCGACGCCAGTGTGCGACGCGGCATCCATTTCGATGACATCGACATGCCGACCCTCGGCAATGGCGACACAGGGTTCGCACACGCCGCAAGGGTCGATCGTCGGCCCGCCCTGCCCGTCAGGCCCAATGCAGTTGAGCGCCTTGGCAATCAGCCGCGCGGTAGAGGTTTTGCCGACCCCGCGCACGCCCGTCATCAGGAAGGCATGGGCGAGCCGGTCGCGCTTGATAGCATTGCCCAGCGTACGGACCATCGGCTCCTGCCCGATCAGCTCGGAGAATCGCTGTGGCCGATATTTGCGGGCGAGGACGCGGTAAGGGGCGGGGGTGGACATGGGTTAGGCTCTAACCGCTAAGTGCGTCGCGGCAAAGCCGCGCCGTCGGTCGGGTTAAACCCGCCGTCCGCGCTTGGGCGACGGTGGATTAGCAATGCTAATCCGTGCGCGCCCTACGCGGTGGAAGCCGGACGACCCGGCGCGAATTCGTTGTGGCTGCTTCCTTCCGGACCTGACCAGGTTGGCGAGTACACCGTCCGCCCGACTTCCGAACGCGCATATGGCGCAAGCTGCGTCGCGTTTCAACGGTCACGGGTAAAGTCGGTGATCGGAAGCGCCGTACAGCACGCGCACGATGATCAGCATTTCCCGCGTCTGGCGAAAAACAACGACGTGCCCGCTAATTGCCCATCGTCGATAAATGCGGCCACGATAGCGCGCCATTGATCCAACGGCGGGGTTATCGACCAAAAAGTCGAACAGCTGTTGGAAACGTTTCTCATAGGCCTCTGCTTGATCGACGCCCCATTGCGTCGCCGTATATCGCCAGATGTCGAGCAGATCACGCTCGGCCGGCCGGCTGAGTTTTATCGAGCGGCGAATGTCGCACGCGCCTCGGCAAAAATTTCGGCGACCGTCCGTTCGCTCAACCCCTCGCGCTCGGCCTCGTCGATGGCGACAGCTGTCACGGCGTCAATCACCCAATCGTCCTTGGCATGATCGGAACGGATAAGATCGCGAACATAGTCACTGGCGTTGGCGTAAATGCCAGAACGGACGCGCGCCTCAACAGCATTCTTAAGGTCGTCTGGAAGAGAAATATTCATCGTAGCCATAACGATACCACATCATTTATGGCAATCTTTGTCAACGACCCTGCATGTTGCGGCTTTCGCCCGGAATACGGACGGTCAGACCTTCGAGGCTGTCGTCGAGCACGATCTGGCAGGCGAGGCGGCTCGTCCGGCTTACGCCCGCGGCAAGGTCGAGCATGTCTTCCTCATCCTCGCTGGCGCGCGGCAGTTTGGGGAAGTCGGCAGGATCGACGATGATGTGACACGTCGAACACGCCATCTGCCCCTCGCAAGTGCCCTCAAGCGGCTGGTCGTTGTTCTGGGCAAGGTCGAGCAGGATCGTGCCAGGTGGTGCCTGTACCTCGGTCGTTTTGATGCCGTCGGCGCTGATGAAACGAACGCGGATCATGCGGCGATACTGGCCTGTGCATTGGCGGCGGTGATGATGCGGTCGATGGCTTCGGTCAGTTCGGTCTCCGTCGTGTAGCGCCCGAAGCCGAGCCGGATGCTCGACCGTGCTTCGGCATCGGTTAGCCCGATGGCTTTGAGGACATGGCTGGGGCGACCCGAGCCACTGGCGCAGGCCGACCCCGCCGAGAAGGCAATGTCGCGCAGGCCCGAGATCAACCGCGCAGCGTCGAGGCCGTCGCGGCGGATGCTGAGGTTACCATGCCAACGCGCGGCGCACGTCCCGTTGATATGCCAGTCCGCACCGAGCCGTGCCGTCGCGACCTGCCAAAGGTGCTCAATATGCAATCGATCCTCCACCATCCGTAATTTGGCCACCGCCGCTGCCGCGCCGAAACCGGCACATAATGCGGGCGACAGCGTCCCCGAACGTATCCCGCCCTCTTGGCCACCGCCGTGAAGCAGCGGTTCGAGTGTCACGCCGTCACGCATCCAGAGCGCGCCAATCCCCTTCGGCCCGTGGATTTTGTGGGCGGTCAGAGCAATCAGATCACAGCCTCGTGGGATTTCGATGCGGCCAAAGCCCTGCACGGCGTCGCACAGCACCAGTGCGCCAGCTGCACACGCCGCCAATTGCTCGACCCGTTGAATCGTGCCGATCTCGTTGTTCACAAGCATGACGGCCAGCAGGTCGAGACCGGCTGGCACATTTGCCGGATCAAGCAGCCCCTCGCTGTCCACCGGGAGCAAAGTGACGTCATGACTGCGTCCGGCCAGCCAATGCGACGTATCGAGTACGGCGGCATGTTCGGTTGCGGCCACGGCGATACGCCGTGCACCACTCCCTTGCAGCGCCCAATTCAGCGATTCAGTTGCCCCGCTGGTGAAGAATACGCGCCCGCCGCTGGGCAGCAACGCCGCGACTTGGTCGCGCGCCGTTTCGACTGCAGCTTTGGCGGCCCGACCCGGCACATGCGACGAATGGGGATTAGCCGATCCCTCGGCCGTCAACCATGGCACCATCGCGTCGCGGGCCTCGGGAGCAAGCGGCGTGGTAGCCTGATAATCGAGATAGATCACCCGCGCGCTTTCGCATCGTCGGCAATACGCCGCCACACCTCGACAAAGCGATAGACGTCGGCGCGGGTTGTGTCGGGACCGAAACTGACGCGGATAACCTCGGCGGCCTCGGACTCGCTCCACCCCATCGCGTTCAGCACATGGCTGGGCTTCAAGCTGCCCGACGAGCATGCGCTGCCCGCCGACACCGCAATGCCGGCAAGATCGAACTGGATAAGCTGCGCCGCAGAAGCCACGCCCGGCATCCGATATGACGCAATCGTGGCAATTCTCGGCGAAGTTTTGGCGACGACCTGCCCGCCCGCCGCCTCGACAGCCCCATCAAGATGGGTGCGAAGGTCAGCCGCGCGATCAATCCATCCGCGCGGTGCTTCCAGTGCAGCCGCCATAGCCAGCGCACCCGGCAGATTTTCGGTCCCGCCGCGATAGCCGCGCTCCTGCCCGCCACAAGCCGCCAGCATCCCGAGGTCGCGGACCAGCAGCGCCCCTATCCCCGGAAGCCCGCCAAATTTATGCGCCGAAATCGCGATCAGGTCAGCATCCGGCAGCGGCAGCTTCCCCGCCGTTTGTGATGCATCGACAAAAACCAACCCGCCTGCTTTGCGTACAATAGGCGCAAGATCGGCGAGCGGCTGCAGCACGCCCGTCTCGCTGTTCGCGCTCTGCACCGCTACCAGAGGAAAGGCCGCGCCTAACGCCCCCAAACGCCCCGTCAGGGCGTGGGGTGGCACCAAACCGTCTTGACCCACCGGCAGCACAACAGCGCGCTCTGCGGCGCGTTGAACGGCGTCATGTTCGGTCGCGCCGGTCAGCAAGGCGTCGGCCTGAGTTCGTGACATCGCGATCCCGATGGCTTCGGTGGCACCGCTCGTGAAAATGATCTCGCCGGACCAGCCAAGCGCCACCTTCACCCGTGCCCGAGCCTCTTCCAGCCCCGCCCGCGCGGCACGCCCGGGGCCGTGCGGCGACGAAGGATTGGCCCAAAGCTCAAGCCCGCGCGCCATCGCCTCCCGCGCAATACGCAAAACCGGCGTCGTCGCCGCATGGTCGAGATACAGCCGTTCGGGCACCCGGTCTCCGTCGCGCTATGCAGCGCCGTTGCGATTGTTGCACTGCCCTCTATATAGCCCGCCAGTAATCGCCAAGCACTCGCGACGCCCCAAGGGCGTGGCCAACAATCGAGAACCTATGCCCGAAGTTATCATTCCGGGGCCCGAGGGCCGTCTCGAAGGACGTTTCGCACCGGGTCCACGCCCCCGCGCGCCCGTCGCCATGATCCTACATCCGCACCCGCAAGCCGGCGGCACAATGAACAACCGGATCGTGCAGTCGCTGTACCAGACGTTCGTGCGTCGCGGTTTTGCGACGTTGCGCTTCAACTTTCGCGGTGTCGGGAAATCGCAGGGTGTGTTCGACAACGGAGTCGGCGAATTGTCCGATGCGGCCTCGGCGCTCGATTGGGTGCAGCAGGTTCACCCTGAAGCCCAGACAACATGGATCGCCGGATTTAGTTTCGGGGCGTGGATCGGAATGCAGCTGCTGATGCGGCGTCCCGAGATCAAGGGCTTCATCTCGATCGCGCCACCCGCGAACATGTATGATTTCACCTTCCTTGCGCCCTGCCCTTCATCGGGAATCATTATTCAGGGGACCGGCGATGAAGTAGCGACGCCGAATGCAACGCAAAAGCTGGTGGACAAGCTGCGCACCCAAAAGCACATCACCATCCACCACGACGAAATTCGCGGCGCGAACCATTTCTTCGAGAAGGAAGGTGTCGAGATGATGGCGTCGGTCGATAATTACCTCGACATGCGACTCGCACCGAATTCACCGATTCGTTAGGTGTAGAGATGTCGAATTTGGACAGCGACGAGCCAGCGACCCACGGAATGTTACTCGAAATGTTCACGGACATTTCGACCCTTGAACATCTGGTTCGCGAGCGGCTGAGACCGGCAGGCGGTGAACTCGACGCCCAGCAGTTCGGTGTCATCAATCATCTAGTGCGCCGAAAGAAAAATAACGAAAAACTGGCGATGCTGGCGTGGTGCTTTCAGGTCGATGCGCCCTCGATGACGGCAACGGTCGAGGCGCTGGCAAAGCTGAAATATGTCGAGATCGACTGGGTCGAGGGGGACCGGTGTGTGTTCGTCACGACCGCAGGTATCGAGCGCCACGAACAGTTTTTAAGCACCGTCGCGCCCGATGTGACCGAGCTGCTGTCTGAATTTGATCCCGAAGCCCTGCGTGTGACTGCGGAAACGCTCAAGGAACTGCGGCGGACGTTTGATAACCTACCTGATCGCTAAAGCGTCATAATTAGCACATTGCCGAGGAAGACAGCTGCAGCGACAAGCATGAGATAGCCTCGTTTCCGGTCTTTCCCCGTCCGCAACAGGTAGATTCCGCCTGCCACCAGTGCGAACACCGCAAGCATCAGCAAGCCGGGGACAAGGCTGGTCACCAGCCGCGCTCCAGAATAGCGGCAAATTGGGCCGGATCGATATTCCCACCTGAGAGGGTAATCAGGGAGCGCGCGCCCAAGGTCACCTTGCCCGACAGTACTGCCGCAAGCGCCACTGCGCCGCCGGGCTCGATCACGAGGCGAAAGGTTGAGAAAGCATAGCGAATTGCTTGCTCGATCTCAGCCTCGGATACCACGACACCCGTTGCACCTCGCGCCTTCAAGATACCAAACGTCAGCGGCGCAACCTGTTTGGTCATCAGGGCATCACAGGCGGTCGACGGCGGATTGGGGCCAACCGAGACGATTTCACCCGCAGCCAGCGACCGCGTCATGTCATCCCAGCCTTGTGGCTCAATCACGACGATGCGCGCCTCCGGGCAAGCGAGCGCCAGCCCCGACGCCAAACCGCCACCGCCACAACAGGCGACGACCACATCGGGCGCAGCATAGCCCAGCGCCGCCATTTGCGCCGTCGCCTCGATACCCGTGCTCCCCTGCCCCTCGACCACCCAAGGGTCATCGAAGCTCGGCACCAGTGTTGCGCCCCGCGCTGTGGCTAGTGCCCCGGCGATTTCTTCGCGGCTTTCGGTTGCCCGGTCGAACAGGACGACCTCGGCACCGAGCGCACGGGTGCCGGCCAGCTTTGCCGCAGGAGCATCGGACGGCATGACGATAGTCGCTGCAATACCAAGCCGTTTCGCCGCCCAGGCCACGCCCTGCGCGTGATTTCCCGAAGAAAAAGCGACCACGCCCCGGGCACGCTCTGCATCGGAGAGTGACACCAACCGCCACCACGCACCGCGAAGTTTGAACGCGCCGACCGGTTGCAGCGATTCGGCTTTGGCAAAAACGGTCGCTCCGTCGTAATCGAAACGAAGCAGCGGCGTTGGCAGCACAATTTGCGCCACGGCCTGTGCTGCGGCCTGAACACCAGAAAAACTCGGAATTCTCACGCTTTGGCGCTCCTGTGGTAATTTGACGATGCTGCGCTGCCCGGGTTCTTTACATGGGGCGCACCCCTCCATATATGCGCGGTTCGCTGCTCCATGGGACTTCCACCGCAAGGCAGCTTTTTACGACACTGCCGCAAGGCAATTGGAGGTCTCTTGAGTTGGTCAAGCATCATAGCGCGCTGGGGCTAGCGACTGCCCTGCGACCGGTCCAGCCGGTCACACTTATTCGTCCGCACGCGGCACAGCGCGCGGCCCGGTTCTTCGTGGAAAAGTTTCCGGGACGCTCGATCTATGCGGTCAAAGCGAATCCGTCACCCGACTTGATCCAGACACTCTGGGAAAACGGAATCACGCATTTCGATGTCGCGTCGATTGCGGAGGTCCGGCTTGTCGCAGGCTTGCTGCCGCAGGCAACGCTGTGCTTCATGCATCCGGTCAAGGCCGAGGAAGCGATCCGCGAGGCATATCACACCCACGGCGTCCGTACTTTCTCGCTAGATACGTTGGAAGAACTGGCCAAGATCGAGCGCGCCACCGGCAACGCCACCGATCTGACACTGTGTGTCCGGCTTCGGGTATCTTCGGAACATTCAAAGCTTAGCCTTGCGTCGAAGTTTGGTGCCGAACCTTCCGAGGTTAAAGAGCTGCTGATCGCAGCACGCCAGACTGCGGATGCGCTTGGCATCTGTTTCCATGTCGGGTCGCAGGCGATGACCCCGGCGGCCTATTCCGAAGCCATGGAACGCGTCCGCACGGCCATCGTCTCGGCCGGTGTCACGGTTGATGTTGTCGATGTCGGCGGCGGATTTCCGTCGTCCTACCCTGGTATGGAACCGCCGCCGCTCGAAGTCTTTTTCGAGGTCATCCACCGCGCGTTCGAGAGCCTGCCGGTCAGCTATTCATCCGAACTATGGTGCGAACCGGGCCGCGCACTATGCGCCGAATATTCGTCGCTGGTCGTCCGTGTTGAAAAGCGGCGCGGAGACGAACTGTACATCAACGACGGTGCCTATGGCGCTTTGTTCGATGCGGCACACATCGGCTGGCGTTTTCCAGTGGAGCTGCTGCGCGAAGAACCGTCGCACACCCGCGATCACGGTTTCAGCTTTTACGGGCCGACCTGCGATGATCTCGACCATATGGCCGGGCCGTTCATGCTGCCCGCCGATGTCGAAGCCGGAGACTATATCGAAATCGGGATGCTCGGTGCCTATGGCTGTGCGATGCGGACCGGCTTCAACGGGTTCGGCTCGGTCGAAACGATCGAGGTGACTGACGAACCGATGGTGTCGTTGTACATTGAGGGTGAGCCGGTCGTGGCATCGAACGTCGTCAAATTGTAACAAGGCCTTCTTAGCCCCTCTCCGTCAGGGGAGGGGTTAGGATGGGGCCGTGTCTCCCCTTTTTGCAATCTCGGCGGTGGCGGACCTTCCCCACCCCAACCCCTCCCATGAAGGAGAGGGGCTTTAAGGAGAATCCTATGACCACCCCCGCTACTGACTCTCGGGCCAACGCCCAGCGCAAGGCCGAGCTGCTGTCGACAACCGTCGAGCATATCGACATTACCAGTTTCGACGCGCGGCCAATCATCGACCAGATGGGCAAGATGAGCTTCACCAGCCGCGACCTCGCGCGCGCAACGGGTATCTATAACCAGATGCTCGAAGACCCCGATTGCTCGATCTTCCTCGTGATCGCAGGGTCGACCAGCGCGGGCGGGTGTATGGACCTGTATGCCAAGCTGCTCGAATCAAACATGATCGACGGCATCGTCGCGACCGGCGCCAGCATCGTCGATATGGATTTCTTTGAAGGGCTTGGCCACAAGCACTATCAAGCCCTTGAAGTTCCTGATGATGATACGCTTCGTTCGTTGCTGATCGACCGCATTTACGACACCTATATCGACGAGGAGCAGTTGCAGGATTGCGACCATACAATCCTCGAAATCGCCAATTCGCTGGAGCCGCGCGCCTATTCGAGCCGCGCGTTTATCCGCGAGATGGGCAAATACCTCGTCGAGAATGGCAAGAAGGATAACAGCCTCGTCAAGCTCGCCTATGAACACGACGTGCCGATCTTTTGTCCTGCTTTCGTCGACTCGTCTGCCGGTTTCGGGCTGGTCAAGCATCAGGTTGACCGCGCCAAGGAAGGCAAGCCGTATATGGTGCTCGACGCCATCGCCGACTTCCGCGAACTGACCGACATCAAGGTAAAGGCGGGCACGACCGGCCTGTTGATGATCGGCGGCGGCGTGCCCAAGAATTTCATTCAGGACACCGTCGTCTGCGCCGAAATTCTTGGCCATGACGATGTGCAGGTTCACAAATACGCGGTCCAGATCACTGTCGCCGATGTCCGCGACGGAGCGTGTTCGTCCTCGACGCTTCAGGAGGCCGCGAGCTGGGGCAAGGTCAACACAGGGATCGAACAGATGGTGTTCGCCGAAGCAGGATCAGTGATGCCGCTGCTCGCCAGCGACGCATACCACCGTGGTCACTGGAAAACCCGGACCAAAAGACGCTGGGGAGCCATCTTCGACTGATCGGGTTGCCACGGGCGATTGGATAGGGCAGCTTCCGCAGGTTAAAGTCTGGGGAGGCTAAAATGACAATTGAAATCCTGAAGCCTGTGGCTGTGCTGATTGCATGGTCGCTGATCATGCTCGTGTGGATGGTCGTGGTGCGACTGCCCGCAATGAAAAAGGCCGGCATCGATATTAACAAGGCAGTTGGCGGCCGGCCGGGGCAACTCGACGGCGTGGTCGATGACAAAGCGCAATGGGCCGCGCATAACTACATCCACTTGATGGAACAACCGACGCTGTTTTATGCGGTGGCGTTGCTGCTGGCCTTCACTGGCATGGGTGATGGCCTCAACGCCACACTCGCTTGGGGTTATGTGGCTATCCGCATCGCGCACAGCTTGTTGCAGGCGACCACGAACATCATCCGCTACCGCTTCGCACTGTTTGCGCTTTCGTCGCTGTGCCTGATTGCACTGTCATTGCACGCCGTCATCGGTGTGTTCGCGCTTCGCGGTTGACGGAGGACGTTATGCAAAGCGAAATCCTGAAAGCCGTCGTCGCGCTGGCGGCGTGGTCCACGATCATGTGGATTTGGCTTTACATCACCCGTCTGCCCGCCATGGGGCGTGCCAAGATCGATGGGTTGACGATGGTCGGCTCAACCGGAAAAGGCCTGCGCGAACAACTGGTTGCAGCGGGCGAGGAACGCGCGTCGTGGGTTGCCGACAATTATAATCACCTGATGGAGCAGCCGACCGTCTTTTACGCGACGGCCATTGCCCTCGCGCTGATGGGCGGAGGCAATGGCACGAGTGCAACGATCGCATGGGCCTATGTCGGCTTGCGTGTCGCTCATAGCCTTGTGCAGGTATTCTCCAACCGGGTGATTATACGGTTCTCGCTATTTATGTTGTCGGGTCTCGCGCTGGCGGCACTCGTGCTTCATGCTGCGATGACAGCGTTTCGCTAACGCGTGAAGGTGGCGGCCAGTTCGACATGCGTTGACCAGCGGAACTGGCCGACGGGGACAATGCGTTCGAGCTGGTAGCCGCCGTCGATCAAAGCGCGCGCATCGCGGGCAAAGGTCGATGGGTTGCACGAAACATAGGCGATGCGGGGTATCGTCGATGCCGCAAGCTGGGCGGTTTGTTCGCGCGCGCCTGCTCTGGGCGGATCGAGGACCACGGCGTCAAAACCGGTGAGTTCGGCTGGCGTCAGCGGTCGCCGAAACAGGTCGCGGTGTTCAACAGCGACCTGTCGGGTTGCGATTAGGGCAAGCACGGCGTCGCGGCTGCCTTCGACGGCTTTAACGCGACCGGTCAGCGATAATGCGAAAGTTCCCAACCCGGCGAACAGATCAAGCGTGCTGGCCGCGTCGCCTACGGTAGCCTTGACTGCCGCAATCAGCGCCGCTTCACCATCTACTGTCGCCTGAAGGAATGCGCCGTCAGGAAACGCAACCGGAACGCCGCCAAGCCGGATTGTTGGTGGCTCGGGACACCAGCGCGCCGACGGACCAACCCCTTCGTCAACCGAAAGCCGGGCGAGGTGTTGTGCCGCCGCAAAGTCGTTGAGCGCCTCGATAGCTACGAAACCATCAACCTCGAAACCGGCGAGGAGCAGGTCGATCCCCTGGTCGGCGCGGGTCAGCGTGACATTGGCCCTGCCCCCGTCGGGTATCACAATGGCCAGCAAGCGCCGCAGCGGCGCGATGAGTGCCGTGAGTTCGGGCAGCAACACATGGCATTCGCGGAGATCGACGATACGGTGGCTCGCGCCTTCGTTGAAACCAAGCGTGACCTGCTTGCCCCTGCGCTCGGCGCGCAGGCTGGCGCGGCGACGGGTATTGGGTGGTGACAAATGGGCGGGTGCAAAGTCCGGCGCGTCGATCCGCTGTTCCGCGAGTGCACCCGAAATACGGTCGATGATGAACTGCGTGTAGCTCGAGTCGTCGATATGCTGGAGCTGGCAGCCACCGCAAGTGCCGAAGTGACGACAGGGTGGGACGACCCGATGCGGGCCGGGAACCAGCACGCCCTCGGCGCTCAGTATATCTCCCGGCGCAGATCCTGCCGCATAGCGCCCATCAGCTGTAATGCCATCGCCCCGCGCAGCAAGGCGAACGATCGTCGCGCCGCTCACTTTCGTGGTGGCAGGCGGTAACGGTCACTGCCAATGGTCAGTTCAAAACGGCCGTCAGGCATCACTTTGCCTTCCGGTTCGTCACTGCCGTCAGTCGCCGTAATCGTGCCGTCAGCTGAAAGATCGATGCGCCGAAAACCGCCGTCGGCGTGGCGGAGGACGAGCATCGTGCCTTCGCTGCGCTCGACAGCGCAGGCTCTGGTAAAGTCGGCC
>JANNCK010000159.1:0-10762 GCA_031386545.1 Sphingomonadales bacterium | reverse complement strand
GCACTCGCCGTCGATCTCGCCGTCCATCAGTTCGGGCCGGAAGCGGCGCTGGAAAGCGACCACTGCCGCGAGCCGATCCGTCACGTCATAGCCAAAGCGTTCGAGCGCGAGCAGGAAGCCGCCTTCGGTCCAGTTCGGGTCGATCAGGTTCTTGGTCGGGCGTGGCAATGCGAGACGCACCTTGGCCAGCCGCGCCCATGGGAACAGTTCGCCCGGGTCTTGTTTGCGCGCGGGGGCGATGTCGGAATGGCCGACGATATTACCGCGCGTAATGGCGTAGCGCGCCTGAATATCGGCCATCAGCGGGATTAACGCCTCGATCTGCGCGTCCGGAAACGGGCGATAACCGAATTCGTGGCCGGGATTGACGATCTCGATACCGACGCTCGCTGAATTCACATCGTCAATCTGACGCCAGCGCGATTTGCCCGCGTGCCACGCGCGGTTTTCTTCGGCGACGAGGCGCATCACCTGACCATCCTCGGCAATCAGATAGTGTGACGACACTTTTGCTTCGGCATCGGTCAGGCGCGCAATCGCATCGGATGCGTTCGGCATCCCGGTGTAATGCAGCACGATCATGCTGATTGGCAGCGTGCGGGCATCAAAATTGGGCGACGGCGTTTCGATCAACTGGCTGTCTCGCTTTCCGCTTCCTTTGCGCTGGCTGTCCGCATGGTGACGATGGCGACACCCGCCAGTGCAATTGTCCCGCCTAATACCATAACCGGGGTCAGCGGATTGCCAAATACCAGGCTGGACGCGACGACGCCAATAACGGGCGCGCCCAACGTAACGGGAATGACCGTCGTCACGGGATGTCGTTGCAGCAACCACGCCATTCCGCCCGACCCGATCAATGTCGAACCAAGTGCGGAGAAGGCAATCCACCCGAATGCCGCTGCCGGGATCGCCACCGCACCCGTCATCACAGGTGCCTCGAAAAGCAGAGCGAGGGGGGCCAGCACGATAATGCCCCCGAGACCAACCCATGCATACATTGTAGGGATGCTGACCCCGACAAGACGCCGCTGCAACAGCGACCCTGTCGCCCACAGCAATGATGCTAGCACAGTCAGCAGCAAGCCCGGCACTTCCTTTGCTGCCGACGGATCGAAGACGAGCAAACCACATCCGCCCATCGCCAGCGCCATACCGGCGACACGGACAACCCCGATCCGCTCGCCGAGAAAGATGATAGCGAGGATCAACGAAAAGGGCGCGCCTAACAGGCCCGCTATTGCCAATGCCCCGACATTGGCGGTGACGACGAGCGACAGATTGACAAGGGCAAAGAAAACGCCGCCGATTATGATGGAAAGCGCGGTCAGGTCACGCATCCGCCCCGGCACAATCCTGAGCCAAGGAAGGCAGACGATCAGCACTAGTGATTGGCGGAGCAGCGCAGCGGTGAACGGCGGGACAAGATCGACCGACAGTTTTACGGCAACAATGTTCAAACCCCAAACGAGGTTGATCGCCAGCGCGACGGCGAGATCGCGCGGCCCGAATCGGATTGGGACTGGCACGAAGCTGGCTTAGCGGCTTGCGGTCCGTAAAGGCGACAGCGAAACCTCGTTTGCCGCGACATAAAGTCCGCGCATGGCGGGGTGCGACGCGAAACGGTCGGTTTGCCCGAGCACGGTTTCACCGGCCCCGAGCATCAAGACCCCTCCGGTATCGAGCGCATCCGCCATATGATCGAGAACTTCTGTGCGGAGGGGCACCGCGAAGTACATAAGGACATTACGGCACAAGATCAGATCGAAGCGGCCCGGCGCCGGTTCGCGGACGTCATGGGTGGCAAAACGGATGTCACGCGCCAGCAAGGGATCGGCCACCCAATCCTCGCCATCCTCGCGAAACCATCTGAGCATCGTGCGCACAGGCAAGCCGCGCTGGATCTCGAAGCGGCTGTAACGCCCAAGGCGCGCGCGCGCGACCGCCGAGGCCGAGGCGTCGGTTGCGAGAATGTCGAACGACCACCCCGCCCAGCGTGGCCCCGCATCGCGCAGCATCATCGCCAGCGAATACGCCTCTTGTCCGGTCGAACACGCCGCCGACCAAATCCGCAGACGCCGTGACGTCGCACGGCTTTTCCTGAGCGAATCGAAAGCATCCCGGTCGAGCTGGTCAAACACGGCGGTATCGCGAAAGAATGAGGTTTCGTTGTTGAGCAGAGCCTCGACCACCCGGTTTGCGAGTGCCGGATCACCGCCCAATGCAATCCGCGCGACGAGGGGGTCGAGCGTTGCCAGCCCCAGTTCGCGCAGCACCGGTTTCAGCGATGCCTCTATCCGCCAGTTGCGTGCAGGGGAGAGCTGTTGCCCCGTTCGTGCCTCCAGCAGGGCGGACAGGATGCGCGTCGCAGCGTTGGATGTTTCGGGCGACGTCATAGCGAACCCCGCCGTGCGATATGAGCGGCCAGACGCGCCGGTGTTGCCGCCACGGAGGCCAGCCCGGCATTGGCGACCGAGCCGGGCATACCCCAGACCGCACTGCTGGCACGGTCCTGAACCAGAACAGACCCGCCCGCCGCAACCAACCGGGCGGACCCGATGGTACCGTCGCGCCCCATGCCGGTCAGAATAACGGCAGCGGCATCGGCACCGACAGTGTCGGCCATCGACTCGAGCATGGGATCAACCGACGGACAGCATCGGGTAGGTGTCGGCGCGTCTGACAATTCCGCGACAAACCTTGTGCCGCGTCGAGCCACCAGCAAATGCCGCGTACCGGGCGCAACCGCAATTTCACCTGGTTCTATGATGCTCCCTTCTTCGGCGACACGCGTAAACCTGCCCGCCATGGCGGCAAGCTGATCCGCGAAATACGGCATGAAGGCAGGTGGCAGATGCTGTGTCACCACGATGGGCGCCGAAAAACTGAGGGGAAGCTCTGCAAAGAACGCCGCCAGCGCGCTTAACCCGCCGGTCGAGGCCCCGATGCCAAGCAGAGCAATCGGTGACGCAGGCTCGGGCCGGAGCACCAAACGTCCCATGTCATTGGCATCGAGCGACGCACGGCCAAGCCGTTCGATGCGATCAACAAGGATTGTCTGGAACGACTGGTTAAGCTGGCCAACCGCAGGCTTTGCCAGTGTATCTGCAGCGCCTGCCGCGAGGGCACGCATCGTTGCCTCCGCCCCTGCCCGTGCCGTCGATGAAACAACAAGGATTTTGGCACCGCGCCCCTGTGTCAACAGCTCCGGCAGTGCAGCCAGCCCGTTCCAGCCCGGCATTTCCAGATCGAGCAGGATCACATCGACACGGTTGGCACGGAGCCATGCAATGGCTTTTGCTGCGCCCTCGACAGCACCGGCCAGTGAAAGGCCCCCGCCGCCCTCGACCATGCGTGAGAGCGCCGCGCGCGCGACAGCCGAATCATCAATAATAAGCACCGAGATCGGACGATTTTGTCCCCGGCCAGTGTCTATGCGGGCTGTAGCGGCATTCACCACAGACTCAGGCGACGCCGACGAACTGGAGTTTGCTGGCCAGCGTGTCGCGGTCGAAGGGCTTCATGACATATTCGTCCGCCCCCGCGTCAAGCGCGGCGCGGATATGGGCCGTGCCGTTTTCGGTGGTGCAGAACACGACCTTTGGACGCGGCGAGACGTTCATGTCGCCAAGGGCGCGCAAAAATTCGATGCCGCTCATCACCGGCATATTCCAGTCGAGCAGCACGACATCGGGCATCGATACCGAAACACGGTCGAGAGCCTCGCGACCGTCGCCTGCCTCCTCGACTGTGAAGTCAAGCGTTTCCAAAATATGACGGGCAACTTTTCGGATGACCTTTGAATCATCAACAACCAAACAAGTCTTCGACATTTCTAATCCCCGCGATCCTCAATAATGACTTTAGTTTACAGGTATGAGCGAGCGGTTAATCCTTACGCCGCAATTGCCGCAGGCGCGTTTGTGACAAGGCGCGCCGGATCGAGAACGACGGCAAACTCTGCCGCAACTTCGATTACACCGTCAGCCATTGTGCTCCACGACACACCGAGCGGTACGGAGGCACTGGCAACGCGAATTGATGCCGAAACCACATCATCGACATGATCGACCCGCAACGCATAACGATGCCCGTCAATCGCTGTAACAATGGCACGGCCCGTCGGGGGACCGCGCTCGCCACCCGTCGCGACGCCGCAATCGATGACCGTAATGACTTGGCTACGGATGGCCGCAAGACCAACGACATGCGCTGCGGCCAGTGGCACTGGCACGACCATCGCAATATCGACAACCGCCTCGACACGGGTGGCGTCGAATGCGACGCGCTGCGCCCCGATCCACGCGACAACATAGAGCGCGCTCATGCGGACTTCCTGACAGGTGTATCGATCAAATCGCGCAGGGCCCGACGGTCGTAGCGATCTATCGCGACAGAGCCGTCCTCCTGCCGGGCAAGCGCAATACGCGTTGCCACGTGAGGGGGTGTCGTGTCGCCCTCCAGATGGATCACCAACGCTGCTGCTTCGGCATTGCCGAATTGCACCGTGTATCCAGCTGCCGCGACGAGTGGGGCCAAGATCGCCTGTGACCATGGTGTCGGATCAAGCATGATGGCGGCAACGGGCCGTGCAGCCGGCGGTGACGTCGCCCCGTCGAACAGCCACATCGCGTCGAGCAACTGTACCGGTTGCGCGTCGATATTGAGCAGCCCTTCGACCCCCTCAGCATCAACGGCGACAATTGTTTCAAGCGGCGCGAGGTCGTGCACCGCGTCGAGGGGGAGAACGACGCGGCGCTGGCCGTCAAAAAGCAACATCGCCGAAATCGACCCTTCGTCGGGAAGGTCGCCCGACGCGCATCCGGCAAGATGCCGGCCCTCGATAATGGCAAACCAGCGGCCCCCAACATCGACCCAGTCGGCGCGTGATGTCTCGATCAAACGCTCGACAAGAATGCTGCGTACAGCGATGCGTCGTCCGTCGAGCGCGGTCGCGACAACAACCGATGCCTTGGTAACCATGTCGGTGATCGTTTCGGCATCGCGCGATTTTCCACCGCGTACAATGCCCACCGAAGCAGCGATACCAACGGGGTCAAGCACGATCACCGGACACCCGTCGTCGCCCAGGCTCTGGCCCGCAAAAATACCCTGCGACACAAGCTGCGGGGCCATGGGCCGCACCACGAGTTCTTCGTGATCCAGCACAGCATCGACAGCAAGGACATAGCGTCCGCCAGATGGCGTTGCGACAATCATCGCCAGTTTCGGTTCTTCGGCTTCAAGCCCTAGCAAGCCCGCCAGCGTATAGGCCGGATGCGCGACGCCGCGCACGACCGCCAATTGTCCACCGCCCACGGTTTCAATCCGCGCATTGCCGCGGTTGAGCGCAACCACTTCCTCTACAGCCCCGCGCGGCACGGCGAAGCCCTGCCCCCCCGCCCGCACGACCAGCGCGTTCACAATGCTCAGCGTGAGTGGTGCTCGCAGTGTCACCGACAGGCCAAGGCCCGGACGGTTGACCAGCGCCACACTCCCGCCCAGCCTTTCGACATTGGCGCGAACCACATCCATGCCGACACCGCGCCCTGAAATCGTCGTAACCTTTTCCGCCGTGGAGAGGCCTGCTTCGAAAATGAGCTGGGCTGCGGCTGTTTCATCGAGGATTGCCGCCCGCGCCGCGTCGATTTTTCGGCTGGCAACTGCGCGCTGGACGAGGGCGCTGGTATCGATTCCGCGCCCGTCATCCACAATTTCGATGCTGACCTGATTGCCCGACTGGAGCGCCGAAATGCGTAGCACGCTGTTGGCGGGCTTGCCCGCTGCCACGCGCACTTCGGGCATTTCGATACCGTGGTCGATGGCATTGCGGACGATGTGCACCAACGGATCGCGGATGGCCTCGACCATTTCGCGGTCGATTTCGACATCCTGACCACTCAATTCGAGCGTTACCAGCTTGCCACATTCCTTCGCGGTGTCGCGCACGAGGCGGGGCAAGGTCGCGAATAACCGGTCAATCGGCTGCATCCGCGTCCGTGTCACGCTGTCACGTAAGTCGGTGACGATACCGGCGAGCCGGTCGAACCCGCTGGCCAGTGCCGGATCACCCGACAGGCGAATGGTGCGCGCCAGTTCATTGCGGACGAGTACAAGGTCCGATACCTGCGTCATCAGCGCTTCGAGCAAAGGCACCGTGACACGAACCGCACGTTGCGGGGCGGCGGCTACCGCCTCAACGCCTTCGACAGCAGCCGGTACAGCGTTTCGGTCTAGAGCAGCGATCAGTGGCGCATCGCTTGCAACGTCAGGCACCGATGCGTCGGGCGTTTCCAGTGCAGCCACCAGAACGCCGATCCGATCAACAATCGCGAGCATCGCCCCAACAAGTGCCGAATCGGCTTTACGTTCCCCTGCGCGCACATCGGCGAGTTCGGTTTCGGCGGCATGGGCCAAGGCCTCGATGCGCGGCAGATCGATGAAGCCGCAGCTGCCCTTGACCGTGTGGACGAAACGAAAAATCTCGTCGAGGCGCTCTGCGTCAGCGGGATTTCCCTCCCAGACGAGCAAGGCGTCGGCAATGCGTTCGAGCATCTCGCGGGTTTCCGCGACAAACTCGCCGGTCAGATCGTCCATCACGCCGCGCCCCTATCCATAGGGACGGTCTATGCTGTGCTGGTTAACAACCGCTTAGGAGGCGTGCAGCGTTGCCCCGAACAGCAGGAATCCGGCATCGGACGGCGACACCATTGCCCCGCCACCACTGTCAACCGCCAGCCGGTGGACCAGCCAAGCCGCAGCTGCGCGGGGGGTCAGCGCATCTTCGCCGGTTTCGCCGGTCAGCGCCGTGCGTAGTTCAGGGTCAAGCACCAGCCGTGGTCCCTCGGCACGAACCGCAATTTCGGTGCGGTCACCAGCCACTTCCGCGCCGATGTCCAACCGTCCGCCGCGCACCAAGGCATCACCCGCCAGCAGGACGAGGTTGAGCAGGACCTTGATTGCCGTTTTCGACAGCGTTGCTTCCTCGACCATCCAGTTAATTTCGATCCGGCCGTCGCCCCCAAACAGCCCCTCGATCGCGGCCTTTGCTTCGCGGGCATCGACGGCATCGCCGAAACCACCCGCCGCTCCGAATGCAAGACGGAAGAATTTCAGCTTGTTCGCAGAGGCCCGTGCGCTTTCGTTAAGCAGCTCTAGGCAGCGCGCGCGCATGTCCGGATCGGTCTCGTCGGCGAGGAGTTCCAAGCCGTTGTTGAGAGCACCGACCGGGCTCAGCAGGTCATGGCACAACCGCGAGCAAAGCAGGCTGGCAAAATCGACCGGCGCAATCGTCATAATTGGCAAACTCCGAATGATTGTCGTGCTTTGGCTGACGTCACGACGCCACGCAAGCGGAACGCTGCACAAGCAGCCTCGCCTCGACAAATGAAGCGGTCGTCGCACACTGCCACGCGCGCAATTCGTGGCCGTCGGTTATCAACCAATAGTCGCCGACGCGATCAATCATCGCACAATCCGTTGCCGAGGGCATAAGACGGCCCGTTGGATGTGAATGATAGCAGCCGATGATTGCGGGGCCGCCTGCACGGGCGTGTCGAATGGCGTTGAACTGGACAACGGGATCGACCTCAAATGTGTGTGCTGGACCAACTGCGACGTTGTGGGCCGACAGAATAGCGTCGATCCTGTTACCCTCACCCAACAACAGCCCGCACACCTCGCGAAAGGGTTCGGCAGCAGCCAGCGCCACAATCCGTTCGATCAATCCGCTTGATATAACCACCGTCATCGCCACATCGTTACGCAATGACGGGGGTTTCCACAATTTCGGTGACAATTGCCGACGAGCTGGCAGGAATGCGGCTTGATCGGGCGCTGGCGCTGTCGGTGCCGACGGTCTCACGCGAGCGGCTGAAGGCGCTTATCTCGTCGGGCCATGTGCGGACGGGTACGTCCTTAACGCGCGATCCGGCGATGAAAGTCACAGCGGATGCACATTTCGACATCGACATACCGCTGCCGACGCCGATGTCGAACGAAGCACAGGACATTGCGCTCGACATCATATTCGAGGACGACCATTTGCTGATCGTGGACAAACCTGCGGGTCTTGTCGTGCATCCGGCAGCGGGCAATCTCGACGGCACGCTGGTCAACGCCCTGCTCCACCATTGCGCGGGGCGATTATCCGGTATTGGCGGCGTTGCGCGGCCGGGCATCGTTCACCGTATCGACAAGGATACGTCGGGGCTGCTGGTCGTCGCCAAGACCGACCCCGCGCACGAAGGGCTGTCAGCACAATTTGCCAAGCACAGCATCGACCGCCGCTATGCAGCGATCGTCGCGGGTCGCCCCAACAGCGAAGGCACGGTTGACGCCCCGCTCGCCCGCAGTCCGCATGACCGCAAGAAAATCGCGATTCAGGCGCGCGGCAAACGCGCAGTGACGCATTTTACACTGGTCGAGCCGCTGCGTCACGCCGCGATGGTCGAATGCCGCCTGGAGACGGGGCGCACGCATCAGGTGCGCGTCCATATGGCGTCGATCGGGCACCCGTTGCTCGGCGATCCGGTCTATGGACGGAACCGACCCGAGCACCGCGACGTTCTGCGACAGTTGGATTTCAAGCGGCAAGCACTACATGCCGCACATCTTGGTTTCATTCACCCCGTTACAAGCTCGGCTATGGCGTTTGAAAGCAAATTACCGCACGATATGCAGGCACTGTTCACCGCACTTCGTGTATAGATAAAACAAATCCGTCCCGGCATGAATCGGGCGGCAGGGAGTTACCTTACGTCATGGCTGGTGACAGCAATCTTCCCGCGACCATTCCTTCGCTCGGTACCGAAGCAGGGCTTAACCGTTATCTGTCGGAAATTCGCAAGTTTCCGCTGCTGACGCCTGAAGAAGAATATATGCTCGCTAAACGCTTTTCGGAGCATGGCGATCCCGAGGCAGCGGCACGTCTGGTAACGAGCCACCTGCGCCTCGTGGCGAAAATCGCAATGGGTTATCGCGGCTATGGCCTGCCCGTGAACGAGCTGATTTCCGAAGGGAATATCGGTTTGATGCAGGGCGTGAAGAAGTTCGAGCCTGATCGCGGGTTTCGCCTTGCGACCTATGCGATGTGGTGGATCCGGGCGTCGATCCAGGAATTCATCCTGCGGACATGGAGCCTCGTCAAAATCGGGACGACAGCGAACCAGAAAAAGCTGTTCTTCAATCTGCGCCGCATGAAGGCGCGGATCAATGCGTTCGAAGACGGCGACATGAAACCTGCCGACGTTACCAAGATCGCGACCGATCTGGGCGTCACCGAGGCCGAAGTCGTCAGCATGAACCGTCGCATGTCGATGGGCGGCGACACCAGCCTGAATGTCTCGTTCAACGAGGACGGCGAAGGCCAGTGGCAGGACACTTTGCCCAGCACCGCGCCGTTGCAGGACGAGGAAGTCGCCGACTCGCAAGAGCGCGTCTACCGCCACGCCATGCTGGTCGAAGCAATGGAAGAGCTGAACGAGCGCGAGAAGCACATCCTGACCGAACGCCGCCTGGCCGAAGAACCAAAGACGCTAGAGGAGCTGAGCCAGGTTTATGGCGTCAGCCGTGAGCGGGTGCGCCAGATCGAGGTGCGGGCGTTCGACAAGCTGCAAAAAGCGATGATGAAGATCGCACAGACCAACGGGACGCTGGCGCTCGCCTAAAACCGGCGCGAAATACCAAAGTAGATTTGGATTTCAGGGCTATCGCTGTTTAGTCCGGCAACAGTACCGATATCGAGCTGGGTGTCCTTGCCCGCCATCCACGCCAGCGAGGTCGATGCCAGTGCCTTGGTCTTTGCACCTGCCGGATCATCGTCACGGGTCGCCGACACTTCAACCGCGCCACTCAAGCCCTCGGCAAGCGACATCGACAGGCCCGCGGCTGCGCCATAGGCGATATGTCGTCCCGCGCGGCTGCCGTTAACCGCTGCGGCCACTTGCGGGGTGATGGCCAGTTGGATGCCATGACCCAGTGAAAACCCCATCGGGAGCAGAATACCCGCGCTCCAGTCTCCTGCACCGATGGCAGTGCCCCCGGTCGGCAGCGTGACATAGGGCTGGATCGCAACCGGCCCGTTCGCTGTGCCCAGACTGCGACGGACGGCAAGGGTGACATCGCCGACACCGCTGTCACGCGACACGGTATTGGCGACGCCATCGACAGTGCGCACGGTGCCAAAAGCAGTCCAGCCAAATTGCACTTCCGTGCTGGCACCCACGGCAACCCGCAGCGTCGCTTGTCCCGACGAGACCGTATCGGTCCGCGAGCCGGGCTGACGCGACAGTGTCCAGTCGGCCAGCCCCAGTTCGAGAACCGGATGGCCAATATCGACAATACACGGTGGTGTATTCAACCCAGGGCGCGAGGCGCAGAAATCGCGTTCCCCGGCATTGGCGGCGGTGGCGGCGTTGGCGAGGGCAAGCAAGGGAAGCGCGGGAATGAGAAATCGCATTGACTGATTAGAGTCGATTGCGGCGCATCGGGCAAGCCGGTATCGCACGTCTCATGGCTGCACCCGGTTCGCGCTCACTCCGCTATCGCCTCTGGCGGTTTGCTTGGCGGACGACACTGTATTTCGTGGTCGGGTCGGTTTTGTGGGTCGCGCTGTACCGTATTGTCCCGCCGCCAGTCACGATCACGATGCTGGGTGACTTTGCCAGCGGACGTAGCATCACGAAGGATTGGATGCCGCTGTCACAAATTGATCGCAACATGGCGCGCGCCGCGATTGCGGCGGAGGATTCGAAATTCTGTT
>JANNCK010000126.1:0-2355 GCA_031386545.1 Sphingomonadales bacterium | reverse complement strand
CGACGAACTGCCCGAATTCCAGCGCGCGGTGCTCGATTCGCTGCGGCAGCCGCTGGAAACCGGCAGCGTCAGCGTCGCGCGCGCCAACGCGCATGTGACCTTTCCGGCGCGGGTGCAGCTGGTCGCGGCGATGAACCCGTGCCGTTGCGGGCATCTGGGCGATCCGGCGCTTGCGTGCAGCCGCGCGCCGCGCTGTGCCGCGGACTATCAGGCCAAGGTGTCAGGGCCGATGCTCGACCGTATCGACCTGCATGTCGAAGTGCCTGCGGTCAGCGCCGCCGACCTTGTCCTGCCGCCGCCTGCCGAGGGGTCGGCTGAGGTACGTGCCCGGGTGGCGGCGGCACGGGCGGTGCAATCGGTGCGGTACGGCGAAGGCGGCCCCCGCACCAATGCCGAGGCGGACGGCAAAGTCCTTGAGGCTTACGCGACGCCCGACGAGCCGGGTCGCCGTCTGCTCGCGCAAGCTGCGGAGGCGATGCGCCTGTCCGCGCGCGGCTACACCCGCATCCTGCGCGTTGCGCGGACCATCGCGGATTTGGCTGGCAGCGAGGGGGTGGGGCGGATACATATTGCGGAGGCGCTGAGTTACCGGCGGCAGGCACCGCGAAATTGAGCAAACGAGGGGGAGTAGGACGATAGAGTGGATGATCTTGCCGTTTCGGCGGTTTGCGGAGTTCACCGGCCGGTCGCGGCGGCAGGAATTCTGGATGTTCAACTTGTTCGGCCTTTTGGCGGCATTGGCGGCGACAGCCGTCGATTTCGCTATCGGTTTCGGGCTTGAGGACAATGGCCCGGTCACCATTGTGCAATCGCTGGCGTTTCTCGTTCCCAGCCTCAGCGTAAGCATCCGGCGGCTGCACGATGTCGATCGATCAGGCTGGTGGCTCCTCCTCGTCCTGATCCCGATCCTCGGCTGGATCGTGCTGATTGTGTGGAACTGCACCGACGGGACATGCGGCACCAACCGGTTCGGCGCGGACCCCAAAAATCCCGACGGCGACTTGCAGAGCGTGTTCAGCTGAACGCTTGCAGGCGACGCGCACGCATCGTATGCGGCGCGACCCCTTGCCGTGCGGGCGTGGTGGAATTGGTAGACGCGCGGGATTCAAAAACTTTTAATAATCAAAAAAACCTTGCATATACGTCGGTTTTTAGCCATATTTATCACCGGATGGTCTAGCGCACTGCTAGCACAAAATGGCATCGGATGGCACGATGACGACACGGCACTCCCTGCTGGACAACAAAGTTCAGCTCTACATGCGGGCCAACAGCCCGCACTGGCAATCTGCCTGTTCGATTGCCGGAAAACAGCGCCGCACTTCGACCAAGGAGGAAAGCCTCTCGCGTGCCAAGGATGTTGCGCGCGACTGGTATCTTGGCTTGATGGGAAAATACCGCGCCGGGGAATTGAAGGAAGGCGTGACCTTCCGCACGGCGGCGGAGCATTTCGTCAAAGAGTTCGAGGTCATCACCGAGGGCGAACGGAACAAGGATTATGTCGAGAGTCTCGCGATGCGTATTCGCGTTCACTTGCTGCCGTTCATGGGCGACCGCGTAGTAACAGAAATCACACCGGGTTTCGTTCAAGAATACCGTGTCCACCGGATGACATCGCGTATCGACAAAAAGACCGGACTGCCCAAGCGGCCTTCGCGGTCAACGATGCACCATGAGATCATTACGCTGCGGCACGTTCTCAAAACCGCGAACCGCCACGGCTGGCTACCCTATATGCCGGACATCTCGGCTCCCTACAAAATGTCAGGAAAGATCGCGCATCGGGCTTGGTTCTCTCCCGACGAATATAAGGCATTCTACAAGGCCACCGGCGAGCGCGCTAAAAATCCGAAGAAGGAACGGTGGCGGACGGCTTGCGAAGACTTGCACGACTATGTCCTGTTCATGGTCAACAGCGGCCTTCGCCCCGATGAGGCCAAGCGCATCGAGCTACGCGACATCGACATTGTTGCCGATGGGCCGGGGAACGAGGAGATTCTTCACATCGCCGTTCGAGGTAAACGCGGCGTCGGCTATTGTAAGACCATGCCCGGTGCGGTGATTCCGTTCAAACGGATGAAGGCGCGGCACAACCTTGAGCCGAACCAGCTCCTGTTTCCGAAAATTCAGCGGGAGCTATTCAACACGCTGCTCGACGAACTCGGAATGAAGCACGACCGCGAGGGTAACCCCCGCACCAGCTACAGCTTGCGGCATACCTATATCTGCTTCCGGTTGATGGAGGGGGCCGACATATACCAGATTGCAAAAAACTGCCGCACCAGCGTCGAGATGATCGAAAAATACTATGCGTCGCACATCAAGAACATGCTTGATGCTTCGGCGATCAATGTG
>JANNCK010000074.1:0-3399 GCA_031386545.1 Sphingomonadales bacterium | reverse complement strand
GTAGCCGTCATCGCTCCTTCGGTCGCACCGCCGCCTTTGGTGCCGACCATAGTCGCTCCGCCCCCCGCCTCGCTGCCCCTGCCCCAATTCTCGCCCGCGCAGGCGTCATGGGTGACGGCGTGGCTGAGCGGTGGCCGCGATCAGGGACTGACAGCGGACAAGGATGTCATCGGCGCAGTGGCAAATGCACCGACCGGCGATGCACTGGTCCGCGCCGCGCTCGACCGCGCCCGCGCGCTCCGCACGGGCCGCATCGACACTGCCGATTTCCTTGATGTGTGGGCTGTGCGCCCCCTCGCCTATGACCCCTTGCCCGCCCTGATTGCCGCGGTTGCCGCCGACCGGTTGCCGCAATGGGCCGCCGGCATGACCCCGCGCTATGCGGGGTATCAGGGATTGAAGACCGGCCTCGCAAGTTATGAAGCGATCCGCGATGCGGGGGGCTGGGCAACGCTGACCGCGAAATCCGACGCGGCGACGGTACGCTCTCGGCTGGCACTGGAAGACAAGGGCGTATCGGCAACCGAAAAGCTGACCGACGCGCTGCAACGGGCGCAGCGGCGCTATGGGCTGAACCCTACCGGATTGCTCGATGCGCGGACACTCGCCGAACTTAACGTTCCGGTCGCGGCCCGCATCGCGTCGATCATGGCCAATATGGAGCGCTGGCGCTGGTTGCCGCGCGAATTGCCGGTCAACCGCGTGCAGGTAAATATTGCGGCGGCGGTGTTGACCGTGTTCGAGGGCGACGCCCCCGTCGCATCGATGCGCGCAGTAACGGGCAGCCCGGCCAACCAGACCCCGATGCTGTCGTCGGCAATTCATTCGATTGTCGTCAATCCGCCGTGGAACGTACCGTCGAGCATCGCCAAGCGCGAGCTCTGGCCAAAGGGGCGCGCGGCGCTCATCGCTCAGGGGTATAAGATTGTTGGTACGCCCGAGACTGGCGAGCGCATCGTCCAGCCCGCAGGACCAATGAGTGCACTGGGACAGTTGAAATTCGACTTTGACAATCCCTTTGCCGTCTATCTCCACGACACCCCGAGCCGCGCGAAATTTGCGAGCTTTGACCGGTTGGCAAGCCACGGCTGTATCCGCCTCGAAAAGCCGATTCCGCTCGCTGAACTCATGCTGAAAAGCGACCCTGCGAAAAGCGGGCAAGTGCAAACATGGATCGACACCGGCAAAACACAGCGGGTACAACTGCCCGGCAAGGTCGCGGTTTATTTGTTGTACTGGACCGCCTTTGCCAACGCGAACGGTACCATGAGTTTCCGCGCCGATCCCTATGGGTGGGACAAATTGCTTGCCGCCAAGATCGAAGCAGCGGGTAAGCGGGCCGCGTCGACATTGATTGCATCGAACACCCTTCAGACAATCGGGAAATGACTATGCGAAAAATTGCCATCCTGACTCTTGCCGCCACCTTCGCGCTTGCCGGTTGCGACCGTGGCCCGGAAGAAAAGTTGCCCGAGGACAATGTTGTCGAAGTCGAAAACGTGACCGAAAACGCCAATGTCGCGGTCGCGCCACCTGCCGTAAACGCAACCAATTCAACGGCGGCGAAGGCGGCTCCCGCCCCCGGTTTCACCGACGAGCAGCAAATCAATGACGACGCTGACGCCACCGGCATGACCGCACGCCTGCCCGACGAAACGCTGCCTTCGGGCAATGAAACCGCGCCGGTAAAATAAGCGATATGGACCGGCGCGCTTTCTCGAAACTGGCTGTATCCGGACTCGGCTTGGCTGCCTTACCGGGTCTTGCCCGCACCCAAATGACCGGCACCGCACCGCCCAGCATCGCGACCGCGACCTATCGCCCGCTGCTCGACCGCGCGAAGGCTGCGCTTGACCGGCATCGCAGCTCGTTCGAGCTGCGCGACCGTGTCGGGCTGGTCGATTTCGGTATTGCCTCGCGCGATATGCGTTTTCATATCGTCGATCTGGTCAGCGGGCAAAGCTGGTCCTACCTCGTCGCGCACGGCAAAGGGTCCGACCCCGAACATACCGGATACCTCCAGCGCTTCTCGAACGACATGGGGTCGCTGGCAACCTCGGCGGGCA
Source organism: Sphingomonadales bacterium (assembly GCA_031386545.1). Classification (GTDB taxonomy): domain Bacteria; phylum Pseudomonadota; class Alphaproteobacteria; order Sphingomonadales; family Sphingomonadaceae; genus Sphingomonas_O. Next base: position 1,333 of record JANNCK010000074.1, on the reverse strand, counting down.
CTTACAAGACGGGCGAAATGTACGACGGGGTGCACGGTCGCGCGATGCGCCTGATCGGGCTTGAACCGACCAACGACCTCGCCGACCCGCGCGCGATTGTCATTCACGGCGCGCCCTATGCGACCGAGGATCATGTCGCCAAATGGGGCAAGTTGGGCCGCAGCGAGGGCTGTTTCGCGGTGGCCCCGCACATGCTGTCGGCGGTGATCACCCTGCTCGGCCCCGGACGGATGCTGTACGCCGACAAGGTGTAGCGCCGCCGAAACCTTGACCGTCGCGCATTCCCCGTTATAGGGCCGGACTTCACATGGTGGTTCGCCACCGGGTGTACCGTTCGAGACAGCGAGTGTCGGGATTTTGCCCGGCTTAATCTCTCGCCGAGACGGGGAACAGTTTTTACGGCCCGCTCGCGTGCAATTATTGTGCGCCCGCGTTGCCCGCAACCAACCCCTCGGACGGGCCTTGAGAGGCCCGCGCAAGCGTTCCTCTCCGGGCTCAACACGGTAACGGCAATCCCGCTGTTGCCGAAGTGGAGTAATGGCATGGATCGTGCTGAAAAAGCGGATCTGGTCAGCGCGCTGAACGTAACTTTTGCCGAAGTCGGTGTTGTCGTTGTGACCCGTAATCTGGGTATGACCGTCGCACAATCGACCGACCTTCGGGGCAAGATGCGCGACGCCGGGGCCAGCTACCGTGTGGCGAAAAATCGCCTGGCCAAGCTCGCGATCGAGGGTACGTCGTATGAGGGTATCGGTCAGTTTCTGACTGGTCCCACGGCACTCGCCACTTCCGCTGACCCTGTTGCCGCTGCGAAAGTAGCGGTCGACTTTGCGAAGACGAACGACAAGTTCGAAATCGTGGGCGGCGCAATGGGCGATACCATTCTCGACGTGGACGGGGTCAAGGCGCTGGCAACACTGCCTTCGCTCGACGAACTGCGCGCCAAGATCGTGGGCCTTATACAGGCACCTGCGACCAAGATCGTCCAGATCGTTCAGGCACCGGCCGGGCAGCTTGCCCGCGTTCTCGGCGCCTATGCAGTGAAAGAAGCCGCATAACCCGACCTCAATTCAACCGAATATATCTGAAGGAACACTACAATGGCTGACCTGAACAAGATCGTCGATGACCTGTCGGCGCTGACCGTAATCGAAGCGGCTGAGCTGTCGAAGATGCTCGAAGAAAAGTGGGGCGTTTCGGCTGCCGCAGCCGTTGCTGCACCTGCCGCTGGTGGCGGTGCCGCTGCTGCACCTGCCGTCGAGGAGAAGACCGAATTCGACGTCATCCTGACCGGCGACGGTGGCAAGAAGATCAACGTCATCAAGGAAGTCCG
>JANNCK010000425.1:0-2011 GCA_031386545.1 Sphingomonadales bacterium | reverse complement strand
CAACCGGACAACGATGGCACCGGTTTTCACATGCGCGACGATCAGCGCGTTGATCGCGTCCTGAGACAGGGTGTGGCGGTCGCGTTTTTTGGCGACGGAGATGCGCTGGGCGTGCGCCGGAACATGCGCGAAAACGCGCTCGTCGATCAGGCCGTCGTGGACGACAACATCGGCCGATTGCAGCGCCGCCACGGCCTTCACTGTCAGCAGCTCGGGATCACCCGGGCCTGCGCCGACGAGGATAACACGGCCGCGCGCTTCTGGATCGAGGAGACTTGTCATGAGTCTCCCCTGCGCTGCAGTGCGAAATGCATCAACATAGCGATACTATTGACGCGACCAGTGCCGCTATCAGTCGGTGCTTACTCAGTCTTGGCGGAGGCCAATGCCGATCGAACCGCGCGCGTTCTCCTCTTCCGAGGAAACGACGGGATAAGCGCAATAATCAGCGGCGTAATAGGCGCTGGGCCGGTGGTTGCCTGACAAACCAATCCCGCCGAACGGGGCCGATGATGACGCACCGCTGGTCGGCTTGTTCCAGTTGACGATACCTGCGCGGCTGTTGGCCCAGAAGCGGTCGTACAGCTGTGGCGATCCCCCGATGAGTGACGCCGACAAGCCATAGCGTGTGTTGTTGGCCTCGGTCAGGGCTGCGTCGAAATCAGGCACACGGATCATCTGTAACATCGGCCCGAACAGCTCCATGTCGGGCCGTTCCTTGATTTCGGTCACGTCGATCAGGGCTGGTGACAGGAACGGGCGGGTCTCGATGGGCCGCTCTAGCTGCACAATCGGGCGACCGCCCTTCATCAGCAGCGCGAGGAAACTCTCCTGAAGTCCGTCTGCTGCCTCATTGTCGATCACCGGACCCATGAACGGGGCGGGCGATGAATGTGGCTCGCCAACGATAAGCCGTGCCATCAGTTTTTTGAGCTGCACGACCAGCGCCTCATGCGCGCCCTCTTTGACGATCAGGCGGCGGGCCGCTGTGCAGCGTTGACCCGCTGACATGAATGCCGACTGCGCAATAAGGACTGCCGTCGTGTAGGGGTCGGGGGCGTCCCAGACGATGATCGGGTTGTTGCCGCCCATTTCCAGCGCCAGAATTTTGTTCGGCTTGTCGGCAAATTGGCGATTGAGCGCAATTCCAGTGCGGGCAGATCCTGTGAACAACAAGCCGTCGATGCCATCGCTGCCAGCCAGTGCCTTGCCCTCTTCAGGGCCGCCGATGACGATACGGACAACGCCTGTCGGGATACCCGCAGCATGAAAACATTCGACCAGCTTGACGCCCGACGCCGGTGTCTTTTCACTCGGTTTGAAAACAACGGCATTTCCGGCGAGCAGGGCCGGGACGATGTGCCCGTTGGGCAGGTGCATCGGAAAATTATACGGCCCGAGTACCGCAAGTACGCCGTGCGGTTTGTGACGCAATGCCGTCCGCGCGCCCATTGCGCCTTCGATCCGGCGCTGGGCGGTGCGTTCGTGATATGAATTGATCGAGATTTCGACCTTGGCCATCACCGACTCGATTTCGGAGCGTCCTTCCCACAGCGGTTTGCCGGTTTCGCGCGATATGGTGTCGGCCAGTTCTTCTGACCGTCCACGCACGACGTTGACGAACCGGCGGAGCAATTCGGCGCGAACGGCAAGCGGGCGGGCGGCCCATTCGGCCCAAGCGCCGCGCGCCAGTTCCACTTCGGTTTCGACGTCGCTGATCGGTCCGCGCCAGAACGTCGCGCCGGTTGCCGGTTCGGTCGAGATCAGTTCGGAAGCCATGAGTTTTTCGTCTTACCAGCGGGGTGTGGATTTATAGTTATCAATTGGCAAGGGAATGCGCTTCGCCCATCCGGCGGATGTCCGCAACCTTTGTTTCCAATCGGGTCCAATCGTCGCGTTCGGCAATTTGCGCCCAAATCTCTTCGACTTCGTCAATGAGCATCGAGCACGGCCCGGCGTCGGACCAATAGCGGTGATCGCGGTTGGGCGACGGGCCAAAGGGAGCGACAGC
>JANNCK010000382.1:0-11313 GCA_031386545.1 Sphingomonadales bacterium | reverse complement strand
TTCACCGCATCGTCGAGCCGGTAGAAGCTGCGCCCGGTTTCCTCGATGCGGAAACTGCCGCCCGACTGCGCCATGAGCGGAGTCGCCACGATAAGAACCGGCAAGAATGCGCGTGTTAACTTCCCTAGCTTCACCGGGTTAGCCACAAATTGCTCTCCGTCTCGATTTTCGCCGCGCACAGCGGCTCCGGCGGAAACGCTGACAGCGATTCGCCGTGTAGGACAGCACAAAATGTGCGCCCGCCTAGTCCAGATTGGGACGCAGCCAGCGACGCGCGGTTTCGGGATCAACCCCGCGCCGCACGGTGTAATCGGCCAGCTGATCCTCACCGACGCGTGCCACGCCAAAATATTCGGCCTGGGGATGCCCGAAATAGAATCCCGACACCGCCGCAGTCGGCCACATCGCAAAACTCTCGGTCAACGTCAGGCCGGTGTGCGTCGGCGCGTCGAGCAAGTCGAACAGGATTGGCTTCAGACTATGGTCAGGGCACGCTGGGTAGCCAGGTGCGGGGCGGATGCCGCGATACTCTTCCTTGATGAGTGCTTCGTTGGTCAGTTGTTCGCCGGGCGCATAGCCCCAGAGTTCGCGGCGGACATGCTGGTGCAGGCGTTCGGCAAACGCCTCGGCAAAGCGGTCGGCCAGTGCCTTTAGCAGAATGTCCGAATAATCATCCTTATCGGCCTGAAACCGCGCAAGATGCGGCTCGATGCCGTGGATACCGACCGCAAAACCACCAATCCAATCGCCGTCATGGTCGATAAAATCGGCGAGACAAACGTTGGGCCGCCCCTCACGCTTGGCTATCTGCTGGCGGAGGAAAGGCAGGCAGATATTATCCTCGTTATCGAGGTGAATAATCACATCGTCACCTTCGCGGCGACAGGGCCACAAGCCCGCGACGCCCTTTGCCGTCAGCCATTTCTCCTCGATGATCTTCGCCAGCATCTCCTGCGCGTCGGCCCACAGGCTGCGCGCGCTTTCGCCGACGACTGCATCGGTTAGAATCGCGGGATAATTGCCATGCAATTCCCACGCGCGGAAGAACGGCGTCCAGTCAATGAGTTCGGACAGATCGCGCAAATTCCAGTTGTCGAACGCATGGATACCAGGCGCTTCGGGCGGCGGCGGCTTGAGGTGCTGGTCATAGGGAAAACTGTTGGCGCGCGCGTCCTCAATCGGGACCAGCGGATTTTGCCCCTTGCCCGCGCGCACTTCGCGAACGTGGGCGTAATCGTCAGCGAATGTTTTCACATAGGCATCGCGCCCCGTGTCGCTGACCAATGCGGTCGCGACACCCACGGCGCGGCTCGCGTCGAGGACATGGATCACTGGCCCGTCATAGGCCTCGTCGATGCGGAGGGCGGTGTGCACTTTCGACGTGGTCGCCCCACCGATCAGCAATGGCATCGACATCTTTGCACGCTGCATTTCCTCGGCCACCGTCACCATTTCGTCGAGCGACGGTGTAATCAGGCCCGATAGCCCGATGATGTCGGCGTCATTCTCGTTCGCGGCTTCGAGGATCTTCGTCCACGGCACCATCACGCCGAGGTCGATGACTTCGTAGCCGTTGCACTGGAGCACGACGCCAACGATGTTCTTGCCGATGTCGTGGACGTCGCCCTTGACCGTCGCCATGATAATCTTGCCCTTGGCGCGCGCGCCGGGTTCTTTTGCCGCCTCGATGAACGGGATGAGGTGCGCGACCGCCTTTTTCATGACGCGCGCCGATTTCACGACTTGCGGCAGGAACATTTTGCCGCTGCCAAACAGGTCACCGACGACGTTCATGCCGTCCATCAGTGGTCCTTCGATGACCTCGATAGGGCGGGCAAAGGCTTGGCGGCATTCCTCGGTGTCATCGACGACATACATGTCGATACCTTTGACCAAGGCATGAGCGAGACGTTTCTCCACCGGCCAGCTGCGCCATTCTTCGGCGGCCTTTTCCTGCGCCACATCAGTGCCCAGAAACTTCTCGGCCAGCGTGACGAGACGTTCGGTCGGGGTCTCGTTATCATTGCGCGCCGGTCGGTTGAGGATGACATCCTCGCACGCTTCACGCAGCACTGGATCAATGGCGTCGTAGATGTCGAGTTGCCCCGCGTTGACGATGCCCATGTCCATCCCCGCGGGAATGGCGTGGTAGAGAAAGATCGAGTGCATCGCGCGGCGAACCGGCTCGTTGCCGCGAAACGAGAAGCTCAGGTTCGACAGTCCGCCTGAAATATGGACATGCGGGCAGCGGACGCGGATGTCGCGGCAGGCCTCAATGAAATCGACCGCGTAGTTATTATGCTCCTCGATCCCGGTGGCGACCGCAAAGACATTGGGGTCGAAGATGATGTCCTCGGGCGGAAACCCGATGCCGGTCAGCAAATCATAGGCACGCCCGCAAATCTCGACCTTGCGGTCGCGGGTGTCGGCCTGCCCGACCTCGTCGAACGCCATGACGACGACAGCGGCACCATAGGCCATGCACTTGCGCGCCTGGGCGAGGAACTGTTCCTCGCCTTCCTTCATGCTGATCGAATTGACGATGGGCTTGCCCGAAACGCACTTCAGTCCGGCCTCGATCACCGACCATTTCGAACTGTCGATCATGAACGGGACCCGCGCGATGTCGGGTTCGGCAGCGATCAGCTTGACGAAGGTTTCCATCGCAACGAGCGAATCAAGCAGCCCCTCGTCCATGTTGATGTCGATGATCTGTGCGCCATTTTCGACCTGCTGGCGCGCGACCTCGACCGCCTTTGGGTAATCGCCCGCCATGATGAGCTTTTTGAACGCCGCCGAGCCGGTGACGTTCGTGCGCTCGCCGATGTTGACAAAAATGGGAACGGGTTGGGTCATTAGATCTTTCAAAACGAAGAGCCGTCACCCTGAACTTGTTTCAGGGTCCACCCCTCCGCCGGAACAGGCCAGGTGAGGTTGGGTGGATGCCGAAACAAGTTCAGCATGACGGCGTAACTATGCCGCCAGCGTCATCGGCTCCAGTCCCGCCAGTCGGGTCGCAACCGCGACAAGCGGCAACCGCCGCGGCGCGAGTCCCGCCACTGTTTTTACCATCGCCGCGATGTGCGCGGGCGTTGATCCGCAACAGCCGCCGAGGATGTTGACCTGCCCCGCATCGGCCCATTCGCCGACCAGTGCAGCCGTCTCCTCGGGCAGTTCATCATATTCGCCAAGATCATTGGGCAGGCCTGCGTTCGGATAGACCATGATAAGCGTATCGACGAGGCCGCTGAGCACTTTGACATGCGGACGCAGTTGCTGCGCGCCGAACGAACAGTTGAGACCGATGGTCACCGGCTTGGCATGGCGCACCGTATGCCAGAACGCCTCGACAGTGTGGCCAGAGAGGTTCCGGCCTGAGAGATCGGTGAGCGTCATTGAAATCATCATCGGGATTTCGCGGCCCAGCGCGTCCTGCGCTTCGAGCACCGCCATCACTCCTGCCTTGGCATTCAGCGTGTCGAACACGGTTTCAATGAGGATGAAATCGACGCCGCCTTCGATGAGCGCATCAACCTGTTCGCGGTAAACGTCCTTGAGGTAATCAAAGGTAATTTCGCGATAGCCCGGATCGTTGACATCAGGCGACAGCGACAGCGTCTTGTTGGTCGGCCCGATGGCACCTGCGACAAAGCGTTGCCGCCCGTCGCGAGCCGCATATTCATCCGCCGCCGTCCGGGCGATCTGTGCCGAGGCGATATTGATCTCGCGCACCAGATGTTCGGCGGCATAGTCCGCCTGGCTGATCCTGTTGGCGCTGAACGTATTGGTCGAGACGATGTCCGACCCGGCATCAAAATAAGCCCGTGTGATCGTGTCGGGCACATTTGGCATCGTCAGCGCCAGGATGTCGTTATTCCCCTTGGCATCCTTCGCAAGCGCGAGATCGCCCATATAATCGGCTTCCGACAGCTTCCAGTTCTGGATCTCGGTCCCGAACGCACCATCCATGATGAGGATTCGGGTTGCCGCTGCGGCCAGCAGTTCGTCGCGGATACTCACAACGCGTCTCCGTCATGCTGAACTTGTTTCAGCATCCACCCCTCGGTCGAGGCCGACGGGACGTGCGTGGTGGGGGTGGGGGTGGACCCTGAAACAAGTTCAGGGTGACGGCAGAATTGGGTCATGCCGCTTTCTCCAGTCCGATACCCTGCGCGCGCAGCCCCAGCATGTGGCAAATCGCGTAGCTGAGTTCCGCACGGTTGAGCGTGTAGAAATGGAAGTGTCGCGTCCCGCCCGCGTACAGGCGGCGACACAGTTCGGCTGAAATTGTTGCGGCGACAAGCTGGCGCGCAGCAGGCAAATCCTCCAGCCCCTCGAACAACCGGCCAATCCATGAGGGAACATCGGTTCCGCACATGGCGGCCATCCGGCTGGTCGCAGCAAAGGTTGAGACGGGCATGATGCCCGGCACGATCTCTGCCCTGATCCCGGCGGCGGCGACCTGATCGCGGAAGCGGAAAAAAGTTTCGGGCGCGAAAAAGAATTGCGTGATCGCGCGGTCGGCCCCGGCGTCGAGCTTGGCCTTGAGGTTATCGAGATCACTCTGCGGGCTGGCCGCGTCGGGGTGGGTTTCAGGATAGGCACTGACCGAAATCTCGAACGGCGCAATTTTCTTCAGGCCCGCCACCAATTCGACAGCGTTCGCATAGCCTTCGGGGTGGGGCTCGAACGCCGCGCCCGCAACCGGCGGATCGCCGCGCAAGGCAACAATGTGGCGGACACCGGCGTCCCAATACGCTTGCGCCACTTCGGCAATTTCCGCCTTGGACGCACCAACACAGGTCAGGTGCGCGGCGGCGGGAACACTGGTTTCGCTGACGATGCGGGCAACAGTTGCATGAGTGCGCTCACGCGTTGAGCCGCCCGCGCCATAGGTGACCGAGACGAAACGCGGGTTGAGCGGTTCGAGCATCCGCACCGACTCCCACAGAGTTTCATTCATCTTGTCACTCTTGGGCGGGAAGAATTCGAACGACACGACGGCATCGCCGGCCAGATCGGCATAGAGCGGTGCGCCGAGTGCGCGGCGCGCCTCTTCGAGCTGGGTAAGGGACAACGTCATGCAGCCAGATTCCTTGACAAGGGTTTGGCCTTGCGGTCGGTCGGGCGAGTGCCCAGCCAGAGTTTGACGGTCAGTTCACCGCCAGTGAGTTCTTGTGTGTGGGTAAGCGTCAGACCGGAGGCGGCGAACCAGCTGCTAATTTGTACGTCAGAAAAACCAAGGCGTGCATGGGCATCCTGCGTACGCAATTCCTCGCGGTCATGGCTCGCGAAATCAACAACCAGCAGGCGACCGCCGGGAGCAACGATGCGTCCGGCTTCGCGAAGCGCCAGTTCGGGAGCCGGAATATAGTGCAGCACCTGATGCATCACGACGGTGTCGGCGCTGGCATCGGCGAGCGGGAGTGCCCCGACATCGGCTTGGCGAAGCTCGACGGGCATCGGTGCCTCAGCCAGCTTGGCGCGCGCAAGGCGCAGCATCTCGGGGCTACGGTCGATGCCTGTGGCATGGTCCGCCGCTTGACCAAGCAGTTCGATCATCCGCCCGGTACCGGTGCCAATATCAACAAGACGCCCGATATTCGGGCCGAGGAGGTCGCGCATCCGCGCCTCGACCGCACTTTCGGCAACATGGAGCGACCGGATCGCATCCCATTGCTCGGCCTGACCCGCAAAATAGCGTTCCGCCGCAGCCGTGCGGTCAGCGCGGACGGCGTTCAGCCGTGCGGCATCAGCGACCGCCCAATGGTCCTCACCCCCGGCATCGATGAGCGCGAACAGCGGCACCGCGACGGGGCTGGGCGCAGGCGTCAGGAACACCCAACTGCCTTCGCGGCGGCGGGCGGCAACTCCGGCATCGACGAGGATTTTGACATGGCGTGAGACCCGGGGCTGGCTTTGCGCCAGAACCTGAGCAAGCTCGCCCACAGAGAGTTCCATGCGCCGCAGCAGTGCCACAATGCGGAGCCGCGTCGGGTCGGCGAGGGCGCGAAATATGTCCACAGCGGCAATCATGTCATACGCATATAAAGAAATCTTTATATGCGGTCAATGTTGCAGATTGTGACGTTTGCAGTCCACGTTGCCTTTTTCTTGCCATAGTCTGGCAAAGGCCCTATTTGCCTGTCCGTGCCGGAGCGACAACGCAACGGGGGTCGCAAATATGCGGCCCGTTTTCAACCTGACCGAGGGATGTCTCTCATGAAGAAGATTGTTACCGTTGCCATGCTCGCCGCCGCCGCCACGCTCGCTGCGTGCACGCCCAAGGCCGAGAACGCTACTGCCGATGCAGCCAACGCGATTGCCACCGACATGAACGCGACAGCTGCTGCTGCCGTGAACTCGGTCGATGCCGCAACCGACAACGCCATGGACAGCATCTCGAACGCTGCCGACGCCGCTGGCAACAAGGTCGAGTCGGCTGCCGACAAGATGAAGGCCGCAACCGGCGACGCGATGACCGACGCGGGCAACGCCATCAAGAAGTAAGCGCCAACGCGCAAACTTTATGCCGACGAAAGGGCCGTCCGGGCAACCGGGCGGTCCTTTTTTGTGGCGAAATACGGTTGGAGGCCGCAGGATGCCGCCATGAGATATATTATTCTTATGGCCGTTGCGCTCGCCGGGTGCGGCAGCGCCAACCGGACCGATGGTGTGACGCAAAGCGAAGCTGCCGGGCTGAATCAGGCGTCTGAGAAACTCGATTCTGCACCAACGGGTGAAACTGCACCCCAAGCCCGCTAGTGCGCGTTAATCGTCGCCAGCGTCGTTGCCGCCGAACCTAGCGACATCAATCCTGGTATCGAACGCGACACCGATACGGCGATCATGTGCCCAACGGACTGTACCCGAGAATTGTTCGGTCGCGCTGAGTTGCAAGACCACGGCGTTCGAGATCATCGCCTCGGGATCAATCTCGATCATGGCCCCGCCGCTGGAGATATTGCGGACCCGGACAGGGTGGGCATGTCCGTCACTGGATAGCTGGCCTTGCCGAAACAAGGCGACGCGTGGCTCGCGCGGTACAGGTTTGTCGGTTGCCGCCGGACGCACAACACTCAATTTTGCTGCTTCATCTGCGCCCATCGCCTTGCCAAAAATATAGCCCTGCGCCCGTGCACAGCCGAGTGACCGGATGACCGAAACTTCGCCTGCAGTTTCCGCCCCTTCTGCTGTGGTTGCCATGCCAAGGCTTTCGGCGAGAGCGACGATGGCCGTAATAAAGCGTAGATCCACGCCCTCGTTGACCGACAATCCGCGCACAAACGACCGGTCGATCTTGATCGTATCGAACGGGAGTCGTTTCAGATTGGCAAGGCTGGCATAGCCCGTACCGAAATCATCGAGCGCAAACCGCACGCCAAGGGCTTTGATCGTCGCAAACATCGCATCGATCTTTCCGCCCTCGGCGACGAAAACACCTTCAGTCAGCTCAAGTTCGAGGCGGTTCGCGGCGACTTCCGAAGCGGCCAGTGCGTTTGAGATAAGGGAGGGCAAGCTGGGGTTGCGGAACTGTAACGGTGAAATATTGACCGCAATGCCGATATGTTCGGGCCACGCCGCAGCATCTGCAATTGCAGTCCGCAGCACCCATTCGCCAATGGGTCCGATAATTCCGATTTCCTCGGCAATCGGAATGAAGACCGCCGGGGGTATCTCGCCGCGATCGGGATGATCCCACCGCGCCAGCGCCTCGAACGCACAAGGCTGGTTGAGAGCCAGGTCAATGACCGGTTGATACGCCAGACGCAGTTGCCCCTTGCCAAGTGCTTTGCGCAGGTCATCTTCGAGCAAGCGCCGGTCCTCGGCCTCGCTGTGCATTTGTGGCTGGTAGAAGCTGTGGACGCCGCGCCCGGCCTCCTTTGCATCATAAAGCGCCAGATCAGCATTGCGGAGCAGTTCATCTGGATCATTGCCATCGAACGGAGAGAGCGCGATGCCGACCGACGCGCCAATCGACACCGTCGATTGACCGATGGTGTAAGGGAACGAGAGGCGTTTTATGATCGCTTCGGCCAAATGCGCCAGCCCTTCGCGGTCCTCGACATCGGGGACTACGACGGTAAATTCGTCACCCCCGAGGCGGCAAACGCAACCCCGATCCCCGACCACGTGCGACAATCGGTGCGCGACCTGTTGGAGCAAGACGTCACCAACGGGGTGGCCAAGCGTGTCGTTGACACTCTTGAACCGGTCGAGGTCGAGCATGAACAGCCCGCAATCGCCCTGCCCCTTGAGCTTGGCCTCGATTTGGAGGGCTCCTTGCAGGGTCCGCCGCATCAGCACGCGGTTGGGCAACCCGGTCAACGAGTCATAATGCGCCAACCGGGCAATTTCCGCATCAGCGCGGCGCGATCCGGTCAGGTCGAGGGCAAAGCCACGAAAGCCGGCATAGCATCCCTGCGTATCAAGCATAGGACGTCCGCTGAGCGACCACCAGATTTCGGCATCATGGGCTGCCTGAACCGCGACATCGGCAAAACCGGTGCGGCCATTAAAGTGAAAGCCGAGCGTCCGCCCGACCGAACCAACGTCGGCAACGTGACCCGCTTCCTCGGCAACGATCAAATCGGTGAGGGCAACAGCAGCAAGATTATCTGACGGCAGGCGGAGCGCACGGATCATCCTGGGTGTCAGATAGACGAGCTGGCCTTCGCTGTCGGTTGCCCAGAACCATGCCTTTGCACTGGCTTCGAAATCCCCAAGCATAGCATCACGATCGATAAGCGGGTCGCTGTCGTCGATGCCGCCCCGACGCACATGCCCTCGCACAGCGGCAATCGATTCCGACAGACGTGAAAAGACCGAACCTGAAGGCACGTCCTCTTCGGACTGGACAAGATGGCGCAGGGAGGATCGCATGGTCGAGCTTGAGATACGCGCCGGTAGTTGATTTAGCGTTAGCGGCGACAGGCAAAAAGCACGGCGGTGAGTACAGCAGGTGCAACGTCTGACGCGGCGAGCGTGGGTCAGACTTGCTGATGCTGCTCCGGGTCGGCCAGTTGCGCTGATTCCAGCTTTGCGTAGACCACAGACATATGGCGGCGTGCAGCGTTCTGAATCGCGGCGGTTGCCTCAGCGTGTTTGGCGACTGTGTCGGATGCGAACCTCAGATTTGGAGCCTTTGCGTCGCGCGACCCGGCCGCTGCCATCTTCGCCTGTTCGACCCCGTCGGGCTCAAGTCCGAAATGCGGCAGGATCGACGCGAACACAGCGTCGGGCAGATCGCGGTAGTTGGCCAGCAGCCCGCGGCCATGCGGCAGTTCGGCAAGCGCCGCTGCGCAAATCTGACCATGTAGCCAGGCGCAATAGTCGGCATGGGGCACCGCCTCTGCACCGCCAACCCCGAACAACGATATTGGGACAACGCCGGGTAGCGCCTGAATCCCCGCCATGCGCTGGTGCGAGACGAGAACTTCGACCGGATCGCGGTAGAGAAATACCCAAGGGACTTCAGGAAACACGCATCGTAACAGCGGCATCGCAAAGGCGTGCCAGCTGTCCAGCTTAATGAACCGACGTCGGCACTGGCCGGTCCGGTCGCGGGCCAGCGCATCAACCATTGCCGCGATCGACTCAGGGGGCACCGCGCCTGAAGCCACGAGCTGGATCACGGCGTCGAGCACCGGCGCTTCGGACACAATGATCTGGCCGGGCACTGCCGCAAGCATCTGGGCGACAAGCGTCGAGCCACAACGTGACATATGAAAGATGAATCCGTCGACCGGTGCCGCGGCTGCGGCATGAGACACGAACGCGTTGACCGGCGTCGCGAAGCGGAACAGTCGGTTGAACGGTCGCGACTGAATGCGGCGGATCGAACCCTCGAAGAACGGCTCTGCCAGCGGCGCGCCTGCGAAATGAAGCCAGCCGACCGAAAGCACGCCGTCAACCTCCAGCACTTCCGTAGGTAACCAGTGTCGCGGCAGCCATCCGTCGACCAGCACCGGTCGTTCCAAAAGCCGGTAAAGGCCGAACGGATCGTATCGCGCCTCCGGGGCGAGCGCCTCCGGGTTGAGAGTGATGCCAAGCCCAGCAGCTCTTGCAACCGCGCAGGCAATGAACCGGGCGGGATCGTGGAATGCGACCAGTTCGAGTTGCAACGCCTCGTCAGCGAGCACTGCGGCACGAAACCGGTCGAGCGCGGCGGGCTGGTCCGTTACAGTCATCGACGCGCTCGATAAGGCGGGCCGCTTGTCCTGACAATAAACGGGCCGGGAGATTGCTCTCCCGGCCCGTTTTATTGGATGGTTTAGCGACGGCAAAGCCGCCGCTTTCGTCGGTCGGGATTTCGGCGGGCCGAAACCCGTCGTCCGGACCGGCGTGAGTCCGGGAATAGCTCGCGCTATTCCCGGCCACGCCCGGTCAGAAGTCCATACCGCCCATGCCACCCATGCCGCCGCCCATGCCGCCGCCCATTGCAGGCTTGTCATCGGGCATTTCCGAGACAGCTGCTTCGGTGGTGATGAGGAGCCCTGCAACGCTGGCCGCGTCCTGAAGCGCGGTACGAACGACCTTGGTCGGGTCGATCACGCCAGCCGCAACCAGATTCTCGTAAACGTCGGTCGCCGCGTTGAAGCCGCGGGTTTCGTCGTTTTCGCGGAGCAGATTGCCCGCAACCACGGCACCGTCGTGCCCTGCATTCTGCGCGATCTGACGGAGCGGTGCCTGAAGCGCCTTGCGAACGATGTCGATGCCGCGCGTCTGGTCGTCGTTGGCACCCTTGGTGCCTTCGAGGGCCTTGGTCGCATAGAGCAGCGCGGTACCGCCACCGGGGACGATGCCTTCTTCGACAGCCGCGCGCGTTGCATGAAGCGCATCGTCGACGCGGTCCTTGCGCTCCTTGACTTCGACTTCCGAAGCGCCACCAACCTTGATGACCGCAACGCCGCCGGCAAGCTTGGCAAGTCGCTCCTGGAGCTTTTCCTTGTCATAGTCGCTGGTGGTGTTCTCGATCTGCTGGCGGATCGCTTCGACGCGGCCCTTAATCGCATCGGCATCACCCAGACCGTCGATGATCGTGGTGTTGTCCTTGTCGATGGTGACGCGCTTGGCCGAGCCGAGCATGGCAAGCGTGACGGTTTCGAGCTTGATGCCGAGGTCTTCCGAAATCATCTCGCCCTTGGTCAGGATCGCGATGTCTTCGAGCATTGCTTTCCGGCGATCACCGAAGCCAGGTGCCTTCACAGCCGCAACCTTGAGGCCACCACGCAGCTTGTTCACGACGAGCGTGGCAAGTGCCTCACCCTCGATGTCTTCAGCGATGATGAGCAGCGGACGGCCCGACTGGAC
>JANNCK010000346.1:0-10665 GCA_031386545.1 Sphingomonadales bacterium | reverse complement strand
ATGAACGCGCCGGGGCCAACCTCCAGATCAATCGTCCAGAACCCGCGCAGACCGGTGAGGTGGGCAACCGGTTCATGCGCCAGCCGCCGGACAAGGAGCGGCGCGAAGCTGTCGGGCACGGCACCGTCGAGGTGGGCGAGGATCATCCGGTTGCGCGGAATCCCCAGCGCGTGCGCCATGAGAAGTTCGGCATCAAGGCGCGGCGTGGGACCAACGCGGGTAAGCGATGTGGTTGCGCTGGCAAGGGCAGTGCGGACGGTGATTGCCGCTCCCGCACAGGAGATCGGCGTTTGCGGTTCACTCACCCAATGCGCCCATCCGCGCGGCTTCGTCCTCCGAAATCAGCGCGCTGATCAGTTCGTCCATCGCGCCCTCCAGAATTTCGGGCAGGCGGTGCAGGGTCAGGTTAATCCGGTGGTCGGTGACGCGCCCCTGCGGGAAATTATAGGTGCGGATGCGTTCACTGCGATCCCCTGTGCCGACCATCGCCTTGCGCGCGCCCGAGCGTTCGTCGGCGAGGCGGCTGCGTTCGAGTTCATACAGCCGCGTGCGAAGCACTTTCAGAGCTTTCGCCTTGTTCTTGTGCTGTGACTTTTCATCCTGCTGGATGACGACAAGGCCGGTCGGCAAATGGGTGATCCGCACCGCGCTGTCGGTGGTGTTTACCGACTGGCCGCCCGGACCCGAGCTGCGATAAACGTCGATCCGCAGGTCGGCGTCGTTGATCTGGACATCGACTTCCTCGGCCTCGGGCAGGACCGCAACGGTTGCCGCAGAGGTGTGGATGCGCCCGCCGGATTCAGTCGCGGGCACGCGCTGGACGCGGTGGACGCCGCTCTCGAACTTCAGCCGCGCGAACACGCCAACGCCGTTGACGCTGGCGACAACTTCCTTGAAGCCGCCCACATCGGCGGCGCTGGCGGAAATGATCTCGACCCGCCAGCCGCGCTCTTCGGCATAACGCTGGTACATCCGGAACAGGTCGCCTGCGAACAGTGCGGCCTCGTCACCGCCGGTTCCCGCGCGGATTTCAAGCATGGCCGCGCGCTCGTCCGCCGCATCGCGGGGCAGGAGTTTGAGCGCCAGCGCGCGTTCGGCAACGGGCAGTGCATCGCGCAGCACCTGCGCCTCTTCCTCGGCCATTTCGCGGATTTCGGGGTCGGCGTCCTTGAGCATACCGCCGAGCACTGCCTGTTCGGCGCGCAGGCGGCGCAGTTCGGCGGCGGCGGCAGCAACGGGCTCAAGCTCGCTATATTCTTTGGACAGCGCAATCAGCCGGTCGGTGGCAAGATCGCCCGCCGACAGCTGCCCCTGCAACTCCTCGCGCCGCGCCTCGATGGCGGCGATGTGTTCGTCGGAAATCGACGGCGCGTTCATTGCGCCGTCGCCCCGAACTTGTTTCGGGGTCCACCACCCGGCTCGCGAAGGCTTTGCGGTTGACAGCTGGATGCCGAAACGAGTTCGGCATGACGACAGAAGGGGTTAGACCAAGTTTCGTGAAGCAACCCTGCACCTATATCCTTGCCAGCCGCTACTACGGCACGTTGTACATCGGCGTGACGTCGAACTTGCTGGCGCGGATGTACCAGCATCGCACCGCAATGACGCGCGGCTTTACGTCGCGCTATGCCGTCTATCGCCTCGTCCGCTACGAATTCTTCGCCGACATGCCGACCGCCATCGCGCGCGAGAAGCAGCTGAAGAACTGGCACCGCCCCTGGAAAATCAATTTGATCGAAGGGGACAACCCGCATTGGGCGGACTTGGCCGTGGCGCTGGGCCTTGCGCAGCTGCCGCCGGACGACCGTCGTCGTTGAAAGGTTGCGCTCGCGACCCCGAGCACCGTCACCCTGAACTCGTTTCAGGGTCCACCCCGCCCCCCGAACCGCCGGTCCCGACCGCAGGGTGGACCCTGAAACAAGTTCAGCATGACGGTGTGGGGAGGATAGCGCCTTAATTGTGACGACGTGTTCGTCGGAAATGATGGGAGTCATGAGGGTCTACGTCGTAAGAGAACGTCGGGGTCAAAGCTCCCGCCCGTGGGTTCGAGCCTGACCACATCATAGTGAGTACCAAGAATGCCCATCACAACGTCACGCACACTCGGTTCGCCGCGCGCGTGAGTATCGGCTTCATTAATCCTTATCGGTATTCCCTGCCGAGAAGGGATGGCGTTCGGACCACTCGCTGACGCGATTATGAGCCGACCTCGCGCGTTCCGCTTCGCGGCGAGTTCGAGCCGCCGTTTGCCGCTCCCTTTGAACGCAATGTCAATCGACAGACCAGCGGCGCGCAAGACGTTGCATATCTCGATTGCCACCGGTTCTGCCTCAAACTGCCACGGTACGACGGTGAGGAATGGCCGTTCTTCTAGCGGCACCCCAGCCAGCATCCCCAACCGCTCAATCCCCGCAGCCCAGCCCACCGCCGGGGTATGCGGCCCGCCCAGTGTTTCAATCAGGCCGTCATAGCGACCGCCGCCCAGCACTGTGCCCTGCGCGCCGAGCCGGTCGGTGACGAATTCGAACGCGGTGTGGCGGTAGTAATCCAGCCCGCGCACGAGGTGGGGGGAGAGCTCGTAAGCGACGCCCGCCGCGTCCAGTCCTTCGCGGACCTTGGCGAAAAAGTCCTCGGCCTCGGCGCTCAGCACCATTTTCGGCGCGGTGTCGGCGGCGGGGCGGTCGCGGGGATCTTTGCTGTCGAGAATCCGCATCGGGTTTTTGTCGAGCCGGGTCAGGCTGTCCTCTGACAAATCGCCGCGATGCGTCTCGAAATGCGCGATGAGCGCCGCCCGCCACGCATCGCGCGACGACGCATCGCCGAGCGTGTTGAGCTTGAGCGTCACACCTTCTGTAATGCCCAGTTCCTTGAGCAACTGATCGGCAAAGCATAGCAGTTCGACGTCCGCCGCCGGTTCCGCCGCGCCGATCACCTCGGCGTCGAGCTGGTGGAACTGCCGGAACCGCCCCTTTTGCGGGCGTTCGTAGCGGAACAGGGGGCCATGCGTCGCGACCTTCATCGGGGCGTATTGCTGCCACCCCTCGGTCAGATAGGCCCGCGCGATGCCCGCCGTAAACTCGGGCCGCAGGGTCAGCGAATCCCCGCCGCGATCCTCGAAGGTGTACATCTCCTTCGACACAACATCCGTCGTTTCCCCCAGCGACCGCGCGAACACCGCCGTCGCCTCGAACACCGGCACTTCGACCCGCCCGAAGCCGTAGAGCCGCCGCACGCGGTCAAAGGTCTGGACGACGTGGTGAAAGCGATCAGCTTCCTCGCCGAACATGCTCTGCGTGCCGCGTATCGGGCGTGGAGTTTCAATTTTCGCCATTGAGCCAAAGCCCCTAGCGAGCGACGCCACTGAACGCTAGCATCGCCCGATGCAAACCTATCGCCCCACGCTCGCCCTTCTTTTCATCACCCCAGCATTTCTCGGAATCGCTCCCGCGCTCGCCGCGAACAGCGCGCCGCAGCCAGTGCCGATTGTCGATACGATTCCGGCGGCAAAGGACGTGCCCTACCCCGGCACGATGACCCTGCGGGTCGATGCGACCGACCTCGACCAGAACATCTTCAAAGTGGCGCAGACGATTCCCGTCACGAAATCGGGGCGCATGACATTGTTGGTCCCGGCATGGCTGCCCGGCAACCATGCCCCGCGCGGGCAGGTGGAAAAAATTGCAGGGCTGACGATCAAGGCTGGCAGCAAGACTCTGGTCTGGAAACGCGATCCGGTCGATGTCTTTGCTTTCCATATTGATGTGCCGTCGGGGGCGAGGTCGCTCGATGTGTCGTTCAGTTTCCTGTCGGCGACGTCGGGCGATCAGGGCCGCATTGTCGTGACGCGCGAAATGTTGAACCTGCAATGGGAAGCGGTCTCGCTCTATCCGGCCGGCTATTTCACGCGGCAGATTCCGGTGACAGCGACAGTGACCTACCCGGCGGGCTGGCAGGCCGCGACGGCGCTGCGTCCGACGGCAACAACTGGCAACACCATCACCTACGGCACCGTGAACTATGAAGTTCTGGTCGATTCGCCAGTGTTCGCGGGCAAATATTTCCGCAAGGACGACCTTGGCCAAGGCGTCACGCTCAACACCGTCGCCGACAGTGCGAAGGAATTGGTGGTCAGCGAAGACGTGCTGAAGGTGCACCGCAACCTCGTCGACCAGTCGGTCAAATTGTTCGGCGCGCGGCATTTCGACCATTATGATTTCCTGCACGCCGTGACCGACCGCATGGGCGGGATTGGCCTCGAACATCACCGGTCGAGCGAAAACCAGAACGATCCGGGCTATTTCACTGACTGGGCGGCGAGTCTGCCCGACCATAATCTGTTACCGCATGAATTCGTGCACAGCTGGAACGGCAAGTTCAGGCGCGGTGCCGACATGTGGACACCCGACTACAAGATGCCAATGCGCGGCAGCCTGTTGTGGGTGTACGAGGGGCAGACGCAATTCTGGGGCCATATCCTCGAAGCACGATCGGGCATGACGTCGAAGGCGGACAAGCTTGACGCGCTGGCGGGCATTGCCGCTGCGCTCGACAACCGCCCGGCACGCAGCTGGCGCTCGCTCGACGACACGACCAACGATCCAGTGATTTCGGCGCGGCGGCCCAAGGGCTGGACGAGCTATCAGCGCAGCGAGGATTATTACAACGAGGGGCTGCTGATCTGGACCGAGACCGACGCGATTATCCGCGACGGGACCAAGGGCGCGAAGGGCATGGACGATTTTGCCAAGGCGTTCTTTGGCATCAACGACGGCGACTGGGGACAAGTCACCTACACGTTTGACGATGTGGTCAGCACGCTGAACGGGGTGATGCCCTATGACTGGCGCGGGTTCCTGACCGATCGCCTCACGCAAAAGGACAAGGCCCCGCTCGGCGGGTTCGAGCGTAGCGGGTATAAGCTGGTCTATACTGACACGCCGACCGCGTTCACCAAGGCCGGGATGAAAGCGAACAAGTTCCTCGACCTGATCTACTCGCTCGGCATCAACGTCGCGAAGGCGAAGATCACCGCGGTCCAGTGGGATGGCCCCGCGTTCAAGGCGGGCCTGACCGTGGGTCAGGAAATCGTCGCGGTAAACGGGGTGCCGTACAGCGAAGATGCGATCAAGGCAGCGGTGACGGCGGCCAAGGGCGGCAAGGACGCGATCCGCCTGACGCTGAAGACCGAAACTTTGGTCCGCGATGTCAACGTGCAATGGAACGGCGGGCTGCGTTATCCCCGCTTCGAGAAAGCGGCCGGGGCTGGCGACGGCCCGCTCGACAAGCTACTCGCGCCCAGATGAGTACTGGCAAATGAGTATTAGCAAATGAGAATCGACCTTATCCCCGCTGGCGACAATCCGCCGCACACCCTGAACGTCATCATCGAAGTGCCCATTGGCGGCGAGCCGGTGAAGTATGAGTTCGACAAGGCGTCGGGCGCGCTGTTCGTTGACCGCATCCTGCATACGTCGATGCGCTATCCGGCGAATTACGGGTTCGTGCCGCATACTTTGGGCGAGGACGGCGACCCGCTCGACGCGCTGGTCATTGCGCGCTCGCCCATCATTCCAGGCGCGGTTATCCGGGTGCGGCCGGTCGGCGTGTTGTTGATGGAAGACGACAAGGGCGGCGATGAAAAGCTTATCACGGTGCCAGTCGATACGACGTTTCCCTATTACAGCGAGATCGGCAGCCACGACGAACTGCCGCCGATTGTGACGCAGCAGATCGAGCATTTCTTTGCCCATTACAAAGACCTCGAACCCGGCAAATGGGCCAAGCTCAACGGCTGGGGTTCGGTCGACGATGCCAAGCGCATCATCGTCGAGTGCATCGAACGGGCGAAAACCGCATGACGATATGGCGGTGGGCAGCGGTGGCTGCGCTGCTAACCATCACCGTCGCGTTTGCCTTTGCCGCAATCCCGGGAATCGGCGCGTGTGGCGCAACGGGGTCGTGGGTGGCGTTCCAGAAAGTTTCGGACGTGGCGGCAGTCAATGCCATGATCCGACCCGATTGTGCCGAAGCGTTCGTTCCTGCGTTGCGGCAGTCGATGTGGCTCGACAGCCTCGTCTTCATACCGGTTTACGCGGCTTTTCTGGCGCTTGCGCTCTGTGCGCTGAGACCGCTGCCGCGCTTTGTCTGGCCGGCAGGCATTGCCCTGCTCGCCATTGGCCTTGTCGCCGATCAGGTCGAAGGGATCCGGCTGCTCGCCATCCTCGATGCGCTGCCGGGCACCCAAATGATGATCGACAGTGCGAATGCGGCAACATTTGCCAAAAAGATTTGTCTGTCGCTCGTGACGCTCATGATTGGACTGCTTTTAGTCCGCGAGCGGCGGGCCATGCGACTGCTGGGGGCAATCACTGCTTTGGGCGGGCTGGCGGTCGTCTTTGCCAGCCTCGGCAATTCCTTTGGCGATGCCGGAGAACAGATCAGCCAATACGGACTGCTGATCGCTTGGTTGGCGCTGGCAATCGTGACGGGTATCAAGGGTTTCTGGCCTGCTCGCGCGGGATGATGCCCGATCAGCTAGGCTGCAATGGCCCCCGCGCGAACTCGGCGCGCGTGATTGCGTAGATCAGGTGACTGACCGTTTCACCGGCCATATCCCAATCCTGCCGCCGGTCGGTAAGTCGCCCACCGATTTTTTCCATCGCACGGCACGACCGCAAATTGGTTTCGCCGACGAGGAAGATCGCGGTGTGGAAACCTGCCCGAAATGCTTCGGCGAGCATCAGTCGCTTGATCGAGCGATTCCACGCGCCGCCCCAATAGTCGCGGGCCAAATAGGTCCAGCCGATTTCGACCTCGCCGGGCTGGCACACGCGAATGTCATAGCGCGAGCTGCCGATCACCCGCTTCGTCACGCGGTCGATCACGGTGAGCGCACCGTTCGATGCCAGCCCCTCGTCAAAGTATTTGTCGAACACCGGCGCTTGCCAGCGGTCATGCGCGGGATGAAGCGCCCAGATTTCCCTGTCCGACGCAACTACGAACAACGGTTCGCGGTCGTCAGCGGCCATCGGGCGGAGCAACACCGCCGCGTCTGATAATGTCGGCTGCATCGGCGGGACCATCATTGTGCCAGCGCCTTCAGCGCCGCACCCTCGACGCGGTTGACCGTCCATTCGTCCATCGAATTGGCCCCGAGTGAACGGTAGAATGCGATGGCGGGTTCGTTCCAGTCGAGCACCGACCATTCGAGGCGTGCACAGCCGCGCGTCAGCGCGAGCGCAGCCAGCGCCGAGAGCAGCGCCTTGCCCGCCCCCGTCCCGCGCGCCTCCGGCGCGACAAACAGATCTTCAAGGTAAATTCCCGGGCACCCCTCGAACGTCGAGAAACTGTGGAAGAACAGCGCGAAACCGACTGCCGCGCCGCTGCTTTCGGCAATGAGGACTTCGGCCTTGGGTGTTGGCCCAAACAGATGTGCGCCGAGGACCGCACGGTCGAGACGCACTTCACCGGCAAGGCGCTCGTAATCGGCGAGCGCGCGGATGAAGCCGATAATGAGATCGAGGTCGCCCGCAACGGCGGGACGGATAACAATGGTCAAACGGGTTCTCCCCTTACGAAACGCTCGGCGATGCGCGGCCACAATATGCCGAGCGCCAGACCCGACATGACAAGCAGCGCCGCGAGCAATTTCCAGTCCTGCATCGGCTCGCCCAGCAGCACCGCCGACGCCGTCATCCCGAACACCGGCACCAGCAACGACAGCGGCGCGACCGTCGCAGCGGGGTAGCGCGCGAGCATCCAGCCCCAGACGCCGTAGCCAAACATGGCGTTGCCCACTGCTTGCCAGACGACCGCAGCCCAGGTCACCGCATCGGCGCTGCGAATGCCGTTTGCCATTGCGGATGGCCCCTCGAACAGAAAGGCGAGTGCGAACAGGGGCGGCACCGCGAACAGGCTCGACCAGACGACGTAGCCGAGCATGTCGACCTTCCCCGCCGCGCGCGACACCATGTTGCCCGCAGACCAACTGAACGCGGCAACCAGCAACAGACCCAGACCCAGCGCCGTAATACTGCCGTCGGTGTGCGACAAAATCACGCCAAGGCCTGCAACGGCAAGCACCAGTGCGACGACCTGCACGCCCTTCAGCCGCTCGCCGGTCAGCCACATCGACAGACCAATGGTAAAGAACACCTGCGTCTGCATGATGAGCGAGGCGAGGCCCGGCGTGACATCGGCCCGCAACGCAATGAACAGCGCGCCGAACTGGCCCGCACCGATCAGGATGCCATAAGCGGCGAGATTGGCCCAACTCGCCGCCGGCCGCTTGAGGAAGAACACCAGCGGAAGCACGACTACCGTGAAGCGCAACGCGGCGAGGGTCAGCGGCGGCAAATGTTCGAGTGCCACTTTGATGACGACAAAGTTGCTGCCCCACACTGCCATGACCGCGACGCAGAGCAACAGATGCGTGCGCGTGAGCGTCGTCCCCGTCACGCCCCGACCTCGACTTTCGTCAGGTCGCCGCGGCTACCGCGTGCCGCGATCAGGCAGCCGATCACGATCAGCGCTGCCCCGGCGAACGTCGTCACCGTCACCGCCTCGCCGTAAAAGATCGCGCCAAGGATCGCGAGCCACAGGAATGCGCTGAACTCCACGGGCACAAGAACCTGCGCCTCGGCACGGCCATAGGCCCAGCTGAGCAGAAACAACGATGCGACGGTCAATGCCGCGCCCAACGTCAGCATCAGCCATTGGTCGCCTAGCGGCACCCGCAGAGCATCGGGCGCGACGAGCCCGACGACCGGCAGCGCGAGCAACAGCCAGCAGGCCGAGACGGCATTCTGAAAAAACGCGACCTCGACCGGCCTTGCCAGCAAGGCTTGCTGGCGCATGAGGATGAGGTTCCATGCGTAGAGTATGGCCGACACCACGATGGCAATGACGCCGTCGATATGGCGCTCGTCGCTAGGCTCGCTCAGCCGCGCGGCGAGAAGCACCGCAACCCCGGCAAGGCCGAGGAGCGAAGCGAAAACGCTCGACCGGCTGATCTGTTCGCCGAGCACGACAGCCGCGAGATAAAGCGCGATGAGCGGCGCGAAGAACGACAGCGCGACGGCTTCGGCCATCGGCAGCCGCGCAAGGCCATAGAACCACGTTGTTGCCATGCACGCGCCGACCAGCCCCCGTATCAGGTGGAAGCGCATTGCGGTGCGCGACGGCCAGCTCTGCCGCGTCGAAAAATAAGGAAGTGCGGCAAGCGCACCGCCAATCGCCTGCCGCGCCAGCGTCGCACTATAGGCGCCGAGCGCGATCGACAGCCCCTTCATCACTGTGTCCATGCCCGCGAACAGCGCAATGCCGAGACACGCGACAGCAAACGGAACGGCATTGGAGGCGACACGGGCAGGCATAGCGTCGCGCCTAGCGGGGCAAGCCCGTAAAAACTAGGCCGCCAGACTAATCCCCGCCTCGATCTCGGCTGCTTTCGCCTCGACCAGCCGGACGATGTGATCGACCATGTCGGCGTCCTGGACCGTGTGGTCAGTGACGCCCGACAGATAGACCATGTGTTTGCCGTTGCCGCCGCCGGTGAGGCCGATGTCGGTTTCACGCGCTTCGCCGGGGCCGTTGACGACACAGCCGAGGATGCTGAGCGACATGGGCGTGCGGATATGCTGGAGGCGTTCTTCGAGCGTTTGCACGGTGCGGATCACATCGAAGCCCTGCCGCGCACATGACGGGCACGACACGACGCGGACGCCGCGATTGCGGATGCCGAGTGCCTTCAAAATCTCGAAACCGACGCGAACCTCATCCTCGGGCTCAGCACTAAGCGACACGCGGATGGTGTCGCCGATGCCGTACCAGAGCAGCGACCCGATGCCGATTGCTGACTTGACTGTACCGCCGACGAACCCGCCCGCTTCGGTGATGCCGAGATGCAGCGGGCAATCAACC
This sequence comes from Sphingomonadales bacterium, assembly GCA_031386545.1. GTDB lineage: Bacteria > Pseudomonadota > Alphaproteobacteria > Sphingomonadales > Sphingomonadaceae > Sphingomonas_O. Next base: position 744 of record JANNCK010000346.1, on the reverse strand, counting down.
GCTTCGGCAAGTTGTTGGTACGCCGCGACCGCGAGGAAAAAATCGGATGCCTTCACCGCGACCTTGAATTCGTGGAAGTCGTGGTCCTGTAGCAATTTGATATGATCGAGCGCGCTTTCGACCAGCGCCTCGGGACAGGGTTCGCCGTATTTTTCGAGCAAATCCTTTTCGAGACTGCCGCCGTTCACCCCGATGCGGATCGCGCAGCCGTTGGCCTTCGCCGCGCGCACGACTTCGGCGACGCGCGCTGCTGATCCGATGTTGCCGGGGTTGATCCGCAGGCAAGCCGCGCCCGCATCGGCGGCTTCGAGTGCGCGTTTATAGTGGAAGTGGATGTCGGCGATGATCGGCACGTTGCTGGCGCGGACGATCTGCCCCAGCGCGGCGGTGCTTTCCACATCGGGGCACGACACGCGGATGAGATCGACCCCGGCCTCTTCGCAGCGCCGGATTTGCGCGATGGTCGCACCGGGATCGCTGGTCGGGGTGTTGGTCATCGTCTGCACAGTGACGGGCGCATCGCCACCGACGGGGACATTGCCGACCATGATCTGGCGGGACTGGCGGCGCGTGATGTCGCGCCAAGGGCGGAGAGAGGACATAGCAAGCGCCTATAGCGGGCTTGTAGGGCGACGTCACGGGTTGGTCGGTGCGACTCGTGTTCTTTGCCGAAAACGGCTGTTTTTCATGCGTTAGCTTCCCTAGTTTCACCGGGTTAAGCGCAGTTTTCCCTACAGTGCAAAG